>JAACDY010000107.1 GCA_009936675.1 Bacteroidota bacterium | reverse complement strand
CTCCGATTGGCCCAAAACCCAACCCACAGATCAACAATGCATTGATGATTTTGAAATGGTCAAACAAATCGTGGCGGGGATCAGAAACTTTAGAATAGAAAAAAATATCGGATTCAAAGAACAATTGATCTTGATTTCCGAGACTCAAATCCCACACCCTGAGGTCATACAAAAATTGGCACAGCTCGAATCCGTCGAACAGAGTGTCCAAGATAAAAACCAAGCACTAGGGTCGTTTAGGGTCGGACAATCCGAGTTTTTTATCCCCATAAACCAAGCCGTTGATCCGGAGGAGGAACGCAAAAAATTGACACAAGAACTCGAATACGCCAAAGGATTTCTAAAATCGGTTGAAAAAAAATTATCCAACGAACGCTTTGTTGCCAACGCCCCCTCAAAGGTTATAGAATTGGAACGTAAAAAAGCAGCTGACGCCAAGGAGAAAATTTCTCTGTTGGAAAACAGTTTAAGCCAACTTTAGACTTCGGCAATACAGTCCTCTCCACCCTTTACGATCTGATCTTTTTGAACCTTGATCTTGGTACCCAATGGTAAAAACAAATCTACTCTGGAACCAAATTTTATAAATCCGGCATCTGCCCCTTGTATGGCTTCGTCTCCAACTTTTGCATAGTTGACGATCCGGCGTGCTACTGCTCCAGCAATCTGGCGGTATAGGATTTGCCCTACGGTTTTGTTTTCCACCACCACGGTGGTTCTTTCGTTTAACTTGGAGGATTTGGGATGCCAGGCCACCAAGTATTTCCCCGGGTGGTATTTGCTAAAAACAACTGATCCACTGATGGCATAGCGAGTGACGTGTACATTGAGGGGAGACATAAAAATAGATACTTGGAGACGTTTGTCTTTAAAATATTCTTTTTCAAAAACTTCCTCAATGACCACCACTTTTCCATCCACGGGTGAAATGATATGGCTATCGTTGGGGACGGTATTTCTTTTGGGATTTCTAAAAAATTGAAGCACCAATACTAAAACAACGACACTTAGTAAATGCACTGCTTTTTGTAGCCAAAAATGATCGATACGATACTCGGCCAGTATGGCGATGGCCGTACAAAGCAAAAAAGTGTTGATGATGATTTTAAAACCTTCTTTATGAAACATATTCTTTAAAATTAAGTAGTAAGTAAAACCAAGGGGCTACAAAAATAGCACTATCCATTCGATCAAAAAAACCTCCGTGTCCGGGAATCAATGAGCCACTGTCTTTTACTTGAGCATAGCGTTTGAACTGGGATTGAATCAGATCGCCCAAGGTCGCCAAAACACTTGTGATCAAAGCAATGATTAGGTAGTGTATTGTGGATTGATTGGCGTAAAAATATTGAAAAACAAAGGCTGTGATTAAAGTAAAAATAAGCCCTCCAACAAAACCTTCCCAAGTTTTCTTGGGAGATACACGTGAGAAAAGAGGATTTTTCCCCAGCTTTTTTCCAACCAAATAGGCGAATGTGTTATTGATCCAAATCAGCACAAAAAACAATATAATATTTTTGGGTTGGAATTGGTCGGCATTTCCGGCCAGAGCAATGATGAAAAAGCATCCCAATCCGATATAGAATAGGGTGAGTAGTGTTCTGGAAAGATAACCCAATGCTATGACTTTGTTGCTGTAAAGCCAATAGAGTAAAAAAACATGAGCCATAAAAACACTCAGCAGCGGGTAGAATAAATCGGGTGTATTGATTTTTGATTGGTAGAAATTGTAAACCAAGAGGATGACCAATGCAATAGGCATATAACTTTTGTGATCCACCAATCGCTGAAATTCAACCATTGCCAAGCCTGAAAAGATCAGTATGACCAATGTAAAGATCAGCCGATCATAGTAAACAGATCCCAGTATCAAGCCGACATAAAACAGCCCTGAAATTCCTCTTATAAAAAGTTCTCTCATTAAATCAACGCTCTTGGAGGACTAAATATAGGTTTTTCGCACTATTCCCGTACGATAAAAAGTCATTTTCGTCTTTTGAGTTTTTTACATTCAATGTGGTGATGTTGGTGGGCAGTTGATCGGCATACTTATTTTTGAGTTGGCTCATTCCTTCGCTCACATCATTTACAAAGTTGTCCAAGCCAGAATAAACGATAAAGAAATCGGGTAAGGCCTCGAGTTTAAAATCTTTGAGTTGGTGGTGACAAATGAGCACCGTACCCTTGTTGGCGATCAAATACTCACAGCCGATGAGCAGGGCTTTGAAATTTTGGGGATCAACAGGATCGGCCAAGGGCTCCAGTCCGAACCTCTGGATCAGCTGGGGGTCAAAACACAACACGTCTTGACCAGACCAATGATTTTCTTCGAGAATGAGTTTAAAAAATTCATCGGTAGATTTTAAATCTTCGCTGTAGATGAATTTACCGCCTTTATGGGTGAACTTTTCGGCAAAAATGATATCGATATCGTTTTTCCTTTCGGGAAGGTAGGGGCTGTTGGCCTCTAGGTCTGGGTTGTTTTTTTTTCTACCGAACAGTTGATTCCAGAACCCCACAACAATAGATTAGTTAACCGCT
Source organism: Bacteroidota bacterium (assembly GCA_009936675.1). Classification (GTDB taxonomy): domain Bacteria; phylum Bacteroidota; class Bacteroidia; order Flavobacteriales; family Flavobacteriaceae; genus UBA8316. Next base: position 15,647 of record JAACDY010000107.1, on the reverse strand, counting down.
ACCTTGACCCCATCTTTGCCATCTTGTTTCTTGTCGGGTTTCACATCAAAGGGTCGCTCTCCAAGGATGTTGAAAAGATCATCTTTGAAAATCACCTCTTTTTCCAACAACCTTTCGGCAAGTTGCTTGAGCTTATTTTTGTTCTTTTTCAAAAGATCACAAGCCCTTTTGTATTGTAATTCAATGATGTCGGAAATTTCCTTGTCGATCACCTGTGCTGTTTTTTCGGAATAAGGTTTGGTAAAACTATTTTCCATTTGACCGGTGGAGTCGTAATAAGTAATATTACCTAAGGTGTCGTTCAGGCCGTACACAGAGACCATGGCTCTGGCTTGACGGGTTACTTTTTCTAGGTCACTGAGTGCACCGGTAGAAATTTTGTCGAACATGATTTTTTCAGCGGCTCTTCCTCCCAGTGCTGCACACATTTCGTCCAACATTTGCTCCGTTCTAACGATCATTCGCTCTTCGGGCAAATACCAAGCGGCACCGAGGGATTGACCTCTAGGGACGATTGTTACTTTGACTAGGGGAGCGGCATACTCGAGCAACCAACTGACGATGGCATGACCTGCTTCGTGAAATGCAATGGTTTTCTTTTCCTCTGGGGTAACAATTTTATTTTTCTTTTCTAGCCCCCCAACAATGCGATCTACGGCATCGAGAAAATCTTGCTTACCTACCGACTTTCTGTTTTTTCTCGCAGCAATCAGTGCAGCTTCGTTACAAACATTGGCAATGTCGGCACCCGAGAATCCAGGTGTTTGTCTGGCTAAAAACTCTACATCCAAACTTTTTACACTTTTTAACGGCTTGAGGTGAACTTTGAAAATCTCCCTTCTTTCGTTCAGGTCGGGAAGATCAACATAAATCTGTCGGTCGAATCGACCCGCACGCATCAAGGCTTTGTCCAAAACGTCTGCACGGTTGGTTGCTGCCAGTACAATTACGTTGGTATTGGTGCCAAATCCATCCATCTCAGTCAACAACTGGTTGAGCGTATTTTCTCTTTCATCGTTAGAGCCAGTAAAATTGTTTTTTCCTCTGGCACGACCAATGGCATCAATTTCGTCTATAAAAATGATGGAGGGAGATTTGTCTTTGGCTTGTTTGAATAAATCTCTAACCCTTGAGGCTCCCACTCCCACAAACATTTCTACAAAATCCGAACCCGATAAGGAGAAAAAAGGAACTTTAGCCTCTCCAGCTACCGCTTTGGCCAATAGTGTTTTGCCGGTTCCAGGAGAACCGACCAATAAGGCTCCTTTGGGTATCTTTCCACCCAAAACGGTGTATTTTTTGGGGTTCTTAAGAAAATCGACGATCTCTTGAATTTCTTCTTTGGCACCCTCCAAGCCGGCAACGTCTTTGAAGGTTGTTTTGACCTCGGTATTTTGATCAAAAAGTTTTGCTTTGGATTTGCCAATATTAAAAATCTGACCTCCAGGCCCTCCAGCTCCACCGCCAGACATTCGTCGCATGAGGAAAATCCATACTCCGATGATGATGATGATGGGAAGAAAACCAAGAATGACATCCATCCAACGATTTTCAACGGTCATAAATTCATAACGGAATTGTATCCCCTTGTCCTCGGCTTGCTCTAGTTTTCGCTGGAAAAGTTCCAAGTTCCCCACTTCAAATTCGTAATGTGGGCCACCAGTATTTTCCTGCCCCAAGATGTTCGTGGATTTTACGTTCTTATGAACACTTTTCTCCAAACCATAACTGTTAAGGGTAACTTTAGCCAGTTTTTGATTGATGACAATCACTTGTTCAATGTCGCCCTCGTTGAGATAACGCTCAAAATCCGAAATATTCGTTTTGCTGATGGATTGCCAGCTTCCATCTCCTCCAAACATACTCATTCCAAGCAGTATGGTGATGATAATGGCATAAACCCAATAAGGGCTAAACTTTAACTTATTATTATTGTTGTCTCCTTCTTTCATAGTCAATTAATAATTAGATGCGATTTTTGTGGTTTTTGCATCCCCCCAAAGTTCTTCAATGTTGTAGTATTCTCTGATTTGTTTCTGAAAAACATGAACCACTACATTGACATAATCCATCAAAACCCATTCAGCGTTGTCATTTCCTTCCGTGTGAAAAGGCTTCTCTTTCAACTCTTTGCTTACCGATTTTTGGATGGAGCTTACGATGGCGTTGACGTGGGTATTAGAACTTCCAGTACACACCACAAAATAGCTACAAACGGTATTCTCAATATCCCTGAGATCCAAAAGACTTACGTCTAGTCCTTTTACATTATCAATGCCCGAGATGATATTTGAAATAAGGGCATCCTCAATGGATTTCGGTTTTGACATTAAAAAATTTTAGTTTTACACAAATTTATCACATTTTACATTCATAGCGTTCTAAACCATGAGCTATTTCAATACAATCAAACTTGATGCCACAGCCTCCTCAAACGACTGGTTGAAAAACAAATATTTGAAAGGGGATTGCTCCGACGGAGATGTGGTTTGGGTGAGAAATCAAACCCAAGGGAGAGGGCAAAGAGATAAGCTTTGGCAAACCGAACCCATGAAAAACCTCACTTTCAGCCTGTTTAAGCTTTTTCCCGAGCTGACCGTGGAGAACGCTTTTGCAATCAATTGTGCCGTTACTTTGGGGGTGACAAAGGCATTGTCTGAGGTTGCGAACATTGATTTTATGTTAAAATGGCCCAACGACATTTTGTCAGGTAATAATAAAATTGGAGGAGTTTTAATTGAAAATACGATCAAAGGAAACCGTATTATTGGCTCCATCATTGGCATTGGCATCAACATCAATCAAGCGCGTTTTGACGGGCTTCCCCAGGCGAGTTCTCTGTTTCTAAAAACAGGAGTTGAGTTAGAAATTGGCGATGTACTCAATCGTATTTTAGCCTTTTTGGAGGTTTATTTCAACAGGCTCTCAACCCACAGTTCGGCAGCACTAAAGTTGGAATATGAAGCCATGCTTTTTCAAAAAGGAAAATCATCAACTTTTAAAGACCAAAAAGAAAAATTCCAAGGTGTGATCAAAGGTATTACCGATAAGGGATTGTTGCGTATTCAAAAAACTTCAGGAGAAGTCCTCAACTATCGCCATGGTGCCATTGAGATAATATTCTAAGCGGGTTGCCATTCGGAAGGGGAGCGTCTCCAAGATTTGAGCACTGATATTTGATGGGCTTCAATATAATTGGATTTTTCGGCTTCAATGATCAAATGATCATAATCGCTCAAAGTGTGGAGTTGGATGTTCTCGGCTTTGAAATTGTCCACAGCCAAATCAAATCCATAATCGAATAGCCCCAACATCCCCAAGACCTCAATCCCTTCTTTTTTGAGGGCTTGTACGGCATTGAGCCTGCTTTTTCCCGTAGAGATTAAATCTTCGATGACCAATACCTTTTGATCTGGGTCTAGCTGACCCTCGATTTGATTTTGCCTTCCGTGTGATTTAGGCTCTGGCCTGACGTATATAAAAGGAGCGTTGAGAACATCAGCGACCAACATCCCGATTCCAATCGCTCCGGTGGCCACTCCCGCCACTACATATTCCTCTCCATAAATTTTTTGGGCTTGTTCGGCTATTTTTTGTGCCAAACAAGTTCTTGTTTCTGGATGAGAAAGTGCGATCCTATTGTCACAGTAAATGGGGGACTTCCAACCACTGGCCCAAGTAAAAGGATTTTTAGGATTCAATTTTATTGCATTAATTTGCAATAGGGATTTGGCGGTCTTATGGGCTGTCTCTTGATCATAAATCATAAGCAAATGTATAAAGTTTTTTTCAATAGAAAATTTGTTTTACTGACCACAAAAATAGTTGATCACGATGATGAAACTCCTTTTTTCTATATTAAATATAGCAATCAAAAACAGATCATTTCTGCTCTGAAATCCAAAAAAACAAAGGGCATTTATTTATATCATGCCAAGGAGGATAAGTTGTGGAAAAAGCTGTTAAAAATATTCTCATTGGTCGAGGCTGCTGGTGGTCTTGTAGAACAACAAAGCGGTAAGTTTTTATTCATCTACAGAAATGACAAATGGGACTTGCCCAAGGGTAGGGTGGAGAAAAAAGAAATTTTAATTGATGGAGCAGTCAGAGAGGTGATGGAGGAAACGGGAGTAAAAGATTTGATCGTCAAAAAGAATCTCAACCATACCTTTCATCTTTTTTCGAGGAATGGTAAATATAAATTAAAGAAAACCTATTGGTATTTGATGACCACTTCCTATGATGGTATTTTGGAACCTCAATTGGATGAGGGCATAGCAAAAGCCGAGTGGAAAACCAAAGAGGAAATTCCCGATTTGATGGAAAATGCTTACCATAATATCAAAATGCTTTTGGAAGAAGTTGAGTTGATCTGAGTTATACCCTCACAGTGGCGGGAACCAATTGGGTATAATCCCCTTGATTGGAAATGATTTCTCGGACGATACTACTGCTGATAAAAGAGGTTTTGGCCGCAGTGAGAAGAAAAACCGTTTCTATGCCAGACATCTTTCTGTTGGTGTGGGCAATGGCCTTTTCAAATTCAAAATCTGCGGGATTTCTCAATCCTCTGATGATAAAATCGGCTTGTACCTTTTTACAAAATTCAATGGTCAACCCCTCGTATTGGGTTACTGAAATACTTTTGAACTCAGCAAAAGTATTTTTAATAAAATCCATTCTCTTGTCTAGTGGAAACATATATTTTTTTTCGGAATTGGTACCCACCCCAATGATGATCTCATCAAAAAGGGGAATGCTCCGTTGGATGATGTCTAGGTGGCCCAAAGTGATGGGATCAAAGGAACCGGGAAAAACAGCGCGTTTCATATCACTAAATTAGTGGTTTTTTCATTGCCTCTGTCAGCAATGATTCGAAAAAGGTTGCCAATTCAATTCCTGCAGCACTGAGTTGTTGGGGGATAAGACTGGCGGCGGTCAAACCGGGTATTGTATTGACCTCCAACAAATGGGGAATCCCCTCCACAATGATAAATTCACTCCTACAGACGCCGCGGAGTCCCAATTTTTGGTATAGTTTTTTTACATTTTTATGCACTTTTTCAACCGTGGTTACATCCAGTCGGGCTGGAGTGATTTCCTGAGATTTTCCGTTGTATTTTGCATCGTAGTCAAAAAAATCGTTTTCAGAAATGATCTCCGTAATGGGTAACACCATGACTTCTCCATTGATAACATAGGCCCCTACAGAGATTTCTGTTCCTACCAATGCTGCTTCGATGATCAATTGATGATCTTCTTTTAGAGCGGTAGCGATGGCTTCCTCTAGGTCTTTCTGCTCATAAACTTTTACAATACCATAACTGCTTCCAGATCGATTGGGTTTGACAAAGCAGGGTAGACCTACTTTATGCACTATGGCCTTGATATCCAAAGGGTCTCCTTGGTCAAAAATGAATGATTTTGCCACCGGAATTTCCCATTCTTTGACTTTTTCCAAACAATCTCGTTTGTTAAAAGTCAGGGCTGCTGTCTTTTGGCCACAGCTGGTATGGGGGATACGAAGTTGCTCCAAAATTTCAGCCAACTGTCCATCTTCTCCTGGAGTACCGTGAATGGCATTGAACACCACATCAAAATGAACAGCTTTGTTATTCCTTTTGAATGTGAAATTTTTTGGATCTAGAGGGTAGTGGTTTTTTTGTGAATCGATCACTGTCCATTGGTTTCTATCGACTACTATTTTAAAGCAGTCCCAATGAGATGGCGACATAACTCGATATACTGTGTTTCCGCTTTCAAGAGAGATTTCTCGTTCGGAGGAATATCCTCCCATGGCGATTCCCACTACTTTTTTACTCATCAAATAGTTTTAACAAAGGTATTGCATTTAAAATTAATCCTTAAGCGCATTGATTTATTATCTTTGGGAAAGTTATTAGACAATGAATTTTTTAAGGTTTCTTTTTAGTAAAACGTTGCTCGTTCAATTGATTCTTGCTTTTTTGGTGGGTATCTTGTTTGTGTATTTAACCCTGAGCTTTTTAAAGAACATTACCTTACACAATGCATTTCACAAAGTTCCCGATCTGAAGGGCATCTCTTTGATCAATTTACCCCAAATCACAGCGGATAAAAATCTGAGGTACGAAATCATAGATTCTTCAAAATTCACCCCCAATTTGCCGCCACTCAGTGTTATAGAGCATCAGCCAAGTCCTGGACAAATGGTGAAGAAAAATCGAATGATTTATGTCACTTTAAATCCCTCTAGCTACCGGAGAATAAGTATTCCCGATGTGGTTCAGATCACCCGAAGAAATGCAGAAGTCACTTTGTTGTCCGTAGGCTTTTCCATAGGTGAAATCAGTTATAGAAACAATATAGGAAAGGATATGGTTTTGGAAATGCGCTACAGAGGCGAGCTACTCGAAGCGGGAACATTACTGCAAAAAACGGCAGCAATAGATTTGGTATTGGGCAATGGGAAAAGAAACTAAACCGATGGTCGGAACTGAAATTACCGACGATCAATTGTATGAGCATTATGCATTTCATGCCGATCTGGGTCAAGAGCCTTTACGTGTTGACAAGTTTCTGATGAATCGTGTCGAAAATGCCACTCGAAATAAAATCCAACAAGCCGCAAAATCTGGAGCCATAAAAGTCAATGATACTTCCGTCAAATCCAATTACAGGGTCAAAGGAGGTGATCATGTCAAAGTAGTGTTTTCTCATCCTCCCCATGAAAATTTATTGATTCCCGAGGCCATTGATTTGGACATTGAATATGAAGACGACGATCTGATTGTGGTCAACAAAAAAGCAGGGATGGTTGTTCATCCTGGACATGGAAATTACAGTGGAACTTTGATCAACGGTTTGTTACACCATTTCGAGCAGTTGCCACTGAATTCAAGCAACAGACCAGGTTTGGTACATCGAATTGACAAAGACACCAGTGGGTTGTTGGTCGTGGCCAAAACCGAATTGTCCATGGCCAATCTTTCCAAACAATTTCAAGACAAAACTTCTTCGAGAAAGTACATTGCTATGGTTTGGGGGGATGTCAAAGAAAATGAAGGAACCATAGAGGGGCATATTGGTAGGCATCCTCAAAACCGACTGCAAATGACTGTTTTCCCCGATGCCAGTTCAGGGAAAATGGCCATTACCCACTACAGTGTAATCGAAAGACTAGGCTATGTTACACTCGTAGAATGCCGTCTGGAAACGGGTAGAACCCACCAAATTCGTGCCCATATGAAATCCATTGGTCACACTTTATTCAATGATGCCCGTTATGGGGGAGACAACATACTCAAGGGAACTACTTTTACCAAGTACAGACAATTTGTTCAAAATTGCTTCACCCTTTTGGCAAGTCAAGCCCTTCACGCCAAAACCCTAGGGTTTGAGCACCCTTCCCAAAAAAAATGGATGGATTTTGAGGCTCCCTTACCTCAAGACATGGAAGTGACCATTGACAAATGGAGGAATTATGCCCAGCATAAGCATTTCTGATTCTCTTATCAGTCCAGACAATTCTTTTGAATTGGTTTTCAGGGGAATTCCTTATAAATTTGAAAAAAAGTTGAATATGAAAATGGTCATTTCTCCGGCAAAATCGCTCAATTTTGAGCCCAATTTGCCTACCGAACAACATTCAAATCCCTGTTTTCTGGCTGAGGCCAACCGCATCAACGAATTGCTGAAGGAGAAAAAACCGAGCGAACTTTCACAATTGATGAAAATTTCTGAAAAACTCGGAAACCTGAACTGGGAGAGAAATCAAAATTTCAAAACCCCTTTCAACAAAGATAATGCCCGACCAGCCGTTTATACTTTTGATGGTGATGTTTATTCTGGATTGGATGTTTACACCCTTCCTGTGGAAAAAATAAAGATACTTCAAGACAGTCTCCGCATACTCTCGGGACTCTATGGTGTTTTAAAGCCATTGGATTTGATTCAGCCCTATCGACTCGAGATGGGAACTAAATTCCCCGTTGGTAAAAACAAAAATCTTTACGACTTTTGGAAGCAAAAAATAACCACTTTCCTCAATGACGAATTAGAGGAAAATGAATTGTTTGTGAATTTGGCCAGTAACGAATACTTTTCTGCCATAGATGCCAAAGTGCTCCATACAGAGGTCATTACCCCTCAGTTTAAGGATTACAAAAATGGGACTTTAAAAATGATTTCTTTCTTTGCCAAAAAGGCCAGAGGAATGATGGTGCGCTATTTGCTAGATCAAGAAAATCCTACAGGCGATTCACTTCTGCATTTTGATTATGGTGGATATGCCTATAGTGAGGAACATACCGAATCTCCTTTAGCACCTGTGTTTATAAGGTAAGTCAGAGCAAAGAGGGGTTGATGCCCATGACATGGCTTTTGATGTATGACGTCAAAAATTCTTGATCCAAACCGGATCCCCCCTTCAGATCAGTGGAGAAGATCAATCCCTCTTGGTCAAGTTTGATATACTGCCTTAGCATCGGTATGGATTTGGGAGCATAGCTATAATGCCAAGGTTCATATTTAAAACCACTTCTGTTCTCGTCTTTGGTATAGGGCAATAGAAAACCATAATCTTGGGCATAAATTTCCATCCATTCTCTCAAAGAATTATAAGGCCCATTGCCATGAAATTTTTGAGCAAGCAAAACATCATCTTCCTCGGCTGGCCCTGCATCAATGATGTCAATATCCGTACCCCAATGATGGCGAGAGGTGCCAGGAAGGGTGGAGTATTCAATGATTTTTGCCACTGCTGCTCTATCACTCATACCTTGGCTTTTAAATCTTAAAAATTTCCTATTCCAAATACTTTTTTGTTTTTCAAAGGAGCGGTAGGAGGAAACCACTTTCAGGGCAACACCTTGTTTTTGGGCTGCTGCTGACATTTCCTGAAAGGCTTTATCGGCCTCGGCGAGTAAAGCGTAATTTTTTCCTACAAGCTTTGGACTCCCCTTACCAATGAGTAATTGTGGATCAGTGTTCATGCTCTTATCAGGTTCAAAATGGCTTAAGCCCACTATGGCCAAGCCCGTATGTATAAATTCTAATCGATTCATAATCAATAAACTATCGATCTATTAAGGTGTTATTACCGAATGGTAAATTTTTAATTTTCACTCTCAAAACTAATTTAAAATTACACCATTTTATTGGAGTCTAAAAAATGTATAGTTATCGATACCCAATTTTAACGCTATTTATAAACATTTGAATTGATTAGCTTATTATCTTTAGAGGATGAAAAAAATACACTTGCTTTTTTTTCTACTGCCCATAATGGTTTTGGGTCAACAACGAAAACTGATCAAGGGGCAGTTGATTTACCGTAATCGCAATGTAGTAGCCGCCAATGTAGTAAACAACACCGCCCAACTCAATACCATTACTGATGGTGAGGGTGGGGTTGAGATTGCCGTAGCTTTGGGGGATGAAGTGGTTTTCTCTTCTGTTCAATACCTGATCAGAACCGTGAAAATAACCCCCGAAATTTTAAAAAAAAATAGATTGATCATCACGGTCAATGAAAAAATCAATGCACTCGAAGAGGTAGTGGTTACCCCAGAAAATACCGAAAAGTTTCTCGACCTCAAGGAGGAAGAGTTTAAAGGCTATGACTACAACAGAGACAAATCTACAGAATTGGAAAATACCATCGTCACTCAAGGACAACTGCGAAATGGTCTAAACATTATTAATATAGCAAAATTGATTGCAAAGGCGGTAAGCAACAAAACAGAGGAAGAAAAACAAAAAATAAAACCCAGTGAAATTCTGACATATGTTTTTAGCGATGAATTTTTTATTAACGATCTCGCCTTGAAAAACGATGAAGTCATTGGTTTTTTAGAGCATATTGATGAAAATTTACCCTCTAATAAATTACTCAAAACAGGTCAGCAATTTCAATTGATTGACTATTTGATTTCTGAAAGCCAGATTTATCGTGATAAATTAAATGCGAAATGACCAAGTTGGTTTTGGGTTTTTTCTACTGTCTTTTCTTGGCGGTTTCCCTCCACAATTTTTATGTTTCAACCACTTCGGTTAGGTTTGTCCCCGGAGAAAAATCCCTACAAATTACCACTCAAGTTTTTCTGGATGATTTTGAGGGAGTCCTAAGGCAAAATGGAAATGATAAAACCCAACTGACACCGGAGGTTGCCCAAGAGGAAATAGACAGTTTGATAGAAGATTACTTTCGAAAAAACATCACTTTTAAGGTTCATGGTGAAATCGTGGATTTTGATTTTTTAGGTAAAGTATATAAAAGCGATGTTTTGATAGCTTATATGGAACTGCAATTGGATACGATTGCGCCTCCATTGAGTATTGAAAACACCATTTTCTTTGATTATCTTCCAGATCAAAAAAATATCATCCATCTCAAACTCGCTTCTAAACGAAAAAGTTTTTTGGCAGTTTCCTCCAAATCTGTTTTCGAAATTCCAAATGACTTTTTCAACATGAATAATTAAAAGATTTAATCATAAATTGCAATAAAATACCCAACTTAAATACCCGACCTTATGAAAATCATTGAATTTAAACTCCTTTTCTTTTCTTTTTTGTTTTTACAGTTTTCTTTGAGTGTCCAAGCCCAAAGTGACTCCCTGTCTACTGCTGGTCATTCCAATAACAATAAATTCAAACAACTAAAAGATGAGTTGGCCACCCCCAACAGCTACAGGACAGCCTCCGGTGCTCCGGGGAGAGACTATTACCAACAAAAGGTAGACTACGTCATGGACATAGAATTGGATGACGAGAACCAAAAAATATACGGTGAGGAAGAAATTACCTACACCAATAATTCTCCAGACGACTTGAGCTATTTGTGGGTTCAGTTGGATCAAAATATCCGCAAAAAGGATGCGCCTGCTTTGGAAAAAAACGGTGAGGGTGCAGAACCCATACTTCGCGTTGAAACCTTTGTCAATACATTTTTTAAAGAACCCTTTGATGGAGGCTTCAATATAAATTGGGTTAAGGACGCCAATGGAACCCCTTTAAAACACACCATCAACATGACCATGATGCGTGTGGACTTGCCCCAGCCTCTGAAAAGTGGGGATCAATTTAAATTTTCAATTAAGTGGTGGTACAATGTCAACAATCATGTCGAAAATCGTGCCCGCTCAGGATATGAGTATTTTCCTAAGGACGGTAACCGCGCCTACGTAATCGCACAGTTTTTCCCCAGATTGGCTGTTTACAATGATGTAGAGGGATGGCAGAATCACCAGTTTTGGGGCAATGGAGAGTTTGCGCTCAACTTTGGGGACTATACCGTAAGGTTGACCGTTCCAGCCGATCATGTGGTCGAGGCTACCGGTCAGTTACAAAACCCAAAAGATGTCCTTTCTCGTGAGGAATTCAAAAGGTATCGTCAAGCGCAAACTTCTTTCGACAAACCCGTAATCATCGTTTCGGAGGAGGAAGCCATAGAAAGAGAAAAAAGTGTTTCAAAAAAGAAAAAAACTTGGGAATTCAAAGCCAAAAATGTTAGAGACTTTGGTTTTGCAAGCTCCAGAAAATTTATTTGGGAAATGATGGCCGTAAAATTGGGAGGAAAGAACGTCATGGCGGTGTCCCTATATCCCAAAGAAGGGAATCCCCTTTGGGAGGAGTATTCCACCAAAGCCGTTGTTCAAACCCTAAAAACCTATTCTCATCACACCTTTGATTACCCCTATCCCAAGGCTGTGTCGGTTCATGCCAAGAACCAAGGTATGGAGTATCCGATGATTTGTTGGAATTATGGACGACCCGATGAGGACGGATCTTACTCAAATTCCGTAAAATTCGGAATGATTAGCGTCATCATACACGAAATTGGACATAATTTTTTTCCTATGATTATTAATTCTGACGAAAGGCAATGGGGTTGGATGGACGAAGGACTGGATACTTTTATGCAGTATCTGGCGGAGCAAGAGTTTGGCAAAACCCATCCCAGCGCCATTGAGGGCTTGGAAAAATATCCTTCCAGAAGGGGGGAGCCCAAGAAAATTGTAAATTATATGTCAGGGGACCAGAGCTTTATCGCTCCCATCATGTCCAATCCCGAAAATGTTTATCAGTTGGGGCCCAATGCCTATGGAAAACCTGCTACGGCGCTCAATATTTTGAGGGAAACTGTTATGGGTAGGGACTTATTCGACCATGCTTTTAAAACCTACTCCCAAAGGTGGATGTTCAAGCACCCCACACCCGCTGATTTTTTCAGAACCATGGAGGATGCCTCTGCAGTTGATTTGGATTGGTTTTGGAGAGGCTGGTTTTACACTACAGACTTCGTCGATATAGGGGTCAAGGAGGTCAAACAGTTTTTTGTTTCCAATGAACCCGGTAAAGAGGTTTTAGAAATGCTTAAAAATTATGGTATGACGCAGGCCGATTTACCTCCAGTAGTTTTTACAATGGTAGAAGATAACGAAGATTTTAAGTTGGAGTACAAATCTGGAAGCCCAGTAGATCACTCTCAAGACCTAAAATCTTATATAGAGGAAAACGCCAGTGAAAAGGATTCCTCCATCAAAATTCCCAAAAACTTTTATGAGATTACTTTTGAAAAACCTGGAGGTTTGGTAATGCCACTTATCGTTGACTTTTCTTATGCTGATGGTTCTAAAGCACGTGTTAGGTATCCAGTTCAGGCATGGCGTAAAAATGATCATCAAATGAAAAAAGTAATCGCAACGGATAAAGAAATCATCGGTATTGAGGTAGATCCTGATCAAGAGACTGCCGATGTTGATTTGTCTAACAACAGCTGGCCCAAAACCGAGGAAATGTCAGAATTTGATCAATTTAAAGCCAAGATGAAAAACTAAAAGCCTTTTTATTAAAAACATCATTTCATTTTGAGTTTTCATACGGTATCGGTTGTTTACCATTTTATATATTTGTTAAAAAAATAATTCATGTTTCTTTTTATCAGCGGTGCCGAGATCGTATTTATTTTCTTTATCGTGCTGCTTATTTTTGGTGCCGATAAGATTCCTTCTATTGCCAAATCTCTCGCCAAAGGAGTGAATCAGGTGAGAAATGCTACCAACGAAATTAAATCAGAAATTCAAAAATCTGTTGACACCAAAAATCCTGCGGGTGGCATGGGAAAAGAATTGAAAAACCAAGTGGACAAGGTCAAGGAAGATTTTGATGAGTTGACCGATTCTATCAAAAGAGATCTCTAGATTTTTCGACAAATCATCAGACCATCTCTGATGGGGAGTAAAAAAGTTTCTACTGCCCTATCAGCGTTTACTTTATCGTTAAAATTTTTCAGCCCCAAAGTTTCGCTGTCCTTATCGGGAAGATTGGTATGGAGTACTTTTCCACTCCAGAGAACATTGTCCGCAATGATAATTCCTCCCTTATTTAATTTGGGTAGTATCAGATCAAAATAGTGACAATAGTTGGATTTGTCGGCATCAATAAAGACCAAGTCAAAACTGAAATCAAGTTCTGGAATGATTTTTTTTTGCGTCGCCATGGTGACCAAAGATTTGTTTTTTGTAATCGCTCCTATCAAAATATTTTCTTTGAAAATCAAGCAGTTCCTCGTTAATTTCAATGGTGTGGATAGCTCCATTTTTTTTTAGACCTTCCGCCAAACAAAGGGTAGCGTAGCCAGTATAAGTCCCTATCTCCAGGATTTTTTCAGGTTGAATCAATTGGGAGATCAAACTCAAAAATCTGCCTTGTAAATGACCGCTGATCATTCTGGGTTGCAATACTTTTTGATGGGTTTCTCTTTGGAGTTCTTTCAGCAGTTCCGATTCCTCTTGGGAGTGGCTTTCTGCATATTGCATAATGTCATCATTGATAAAATCCATCCTAGGCTTTAGGGTTTTTTAACGATTTCGTTGGGTCGAGCATATTCTAGTCTTTTTTGTAATTGAGGTAGGGCATATCCGTCAAGTCCATTAATAGCAACAACTTCTCCCAATTCTAATTTGACCCAACCATCCTCTTGTAAGAGTTGATCGTCAACAAAAACATGTTCTATGGCAGCGATAATCAACACACAACCGTTTTCTTTGATGTTGTATTCATTGAGATACCGACATCCCAAACCAATGGGGGAACCTTTTACAAATGGAGCATGCCAATCCAATCTATACTCAGACTCCAATTGAGTTTGATCAAATTCCGAAATATTTTCATCGTATTTAGCACTGGTGTGATGGGCTTGCTCAATTTGACCCAATGAGACGTGGTTTACGGTAAAAACATTATTTTCTTTGATGTTTTTGTAGGTGTCGCGAGGAACAGTGTTGGGACGCAAGGTAAAGTGAAGTAAAGCAGGACTGCTGCCCAAGTGTGTGATGGAACTGAAAATGGCGACATTTTCTTCGCCAGAGTTAGATTTTGTACCGATCATATTGGCGGACTTGTAGCCCGTAATGCTGTTGATCAGGTTGAGACGATAAAGTTTTGAGAGTCCTTGGATCTCATCGGTGTTGAAATGCTGCATTATGGGTGTTTAGGAATTGGATTGTTTATCAAAGTATAGGATGGCGGCCAATAAACCAATTACGATGACCACCAAGCCCGCAATAAAAAGGTAATGATCCGAAATGGCATTGGTTGACAAAAAACCATCTTGGGTTACTTTCTGATCGACAAATCGTATGACAATTCCCAAGGGAATCAACAGTAGCAAAAATCTAAATTTCTTTAATTTTTCTTTCACGTATTTATTTTAATCATATTAGTTCAACAATTGATTTGGGAGACTCGAATGCTCTAAAATATAAAAACCAAACAATTAAGTTATGTCGCTTTTAAAGAATCCTTTTTTATTTGAGGGTGATCGAATTTAAAAGATTTTATGCACCTGAGATGAGCATTCTCAAAATTTTCGAATGTATCAATGCAATTCTTTACTGATGGCATTTTATTTTTATTGTCAAGAAAACTATCATTACTGAGAATTTCAGTGCACAAACAAGCATCTGCCTCTTTGATAATTCCTTCGGATCGAATGAGAAAAACTAGAAGAATCAGGGAGAGTAAGGCAGTTAGAGCTAAAATTTTATTCCTCATTTTCATACTACATTAAATATAAAGGTAATTATTACTCTTTAAAATATTCAAAAAAAAATTGGGCGGGTTGAAGAAACCCGCCCAATTCACGAAATAATAAAAAAAACCAAACAATTAAATTAACTAAATTAAGAATGAACTTGTGTGTTGTATTGCTCCTTAATTCTGATGTAAAAGTATAATGCTTTCAACAACTAACCCACACAAAATTACTTTACATATTCGTTTTTATGACTTACATAAAATAATTGTCAGGATTTTTTCAATTCTTTAATCAGAAAGAATCAAATTGATAAATCCGTAAATAATTATCGATTTTTATGAATTTTATATTTCAAAAAAAGAATTTAAGCCGGTATTGATAAGGATTATTTAACCTTTTGAT
The DNA here is from genome assembly GCA_009936675.1 of Bacteroidota bacterium. Classification (GTDB taxonomy): domain Bacteria; phylum Bacteroidota; class Bacteroidia; order Flavobacteriales; family Flavobacteriaceae; genus UBA8316. The sequence goes on along the minus strand of JAACDY010000107.1, from coordinate 223 downwards.
AATTTCACTGAAAAATCCATATTTACACTAATGATCAAACTTTATCCCAACAAGGAAAGCTATTTATTTAGGTACTCTTTATTGATTGCTTAATTTTGCGCCAATAGGGGTGTTTAGCTCAGTTGGTTTAGAGCGCTACCTTGACAGGGTAGAGGTCACCGGTTCGAATCCAGTAACACCCACTTTTTTATACATAGAAAAACTTTTTAAAATACCATCCTTT
>JAACDY010000011.1 GCA_009936675.1 Bacteroidota bacterium | reverse complement strand
TTTTGAAAAAGACGACCACGACGCTTGGTTTAACGATAGCTACAGGGGACTCGAAAGTTCCTTTATGGGGGAGTTTACATTCGAACAGGGATTAGAAGTTTTTCGACAGGAAATGCCCATCAAAGACAAAACCTATCGTACATTCCGATGGGGCAAGGATTTACAGATTTGGTTGGTCGAAGGAAGGGATTATCGCAGTCCCAATACCCAAAGGGATGGGCCCAACAAAACCATTTGGGGTAAAGAACAAATGGAGTGGTTTAAAAGCACCGTCAATGCCTCTGATGCCACCTTTAAACTATTGATCAGTCCCACCCCTGTGATAGGGCCAGATCGTAAACAAAAAAAGGACAACCACTCCAACAGAGGTTTTTATTACGAAGGGGAACAAATCCGTAAATTTATGGCAACCCAACCCAATATGTATGTGGTTTGTGGAGATCGACATTGGCAATATGTCTCAAAACATCCCAAATATGGAATTGTCGAATTTTCCATAGGTGCCAACAGTAATGATCACGCGGGGGGCTGGAAGCAAGATGATGTCCGACCCGAACATCTGTATCTGAATGTTATTGGAGGGACAATGACCGTGACCATCGATCCAAAAGACAATACAAGTATTACCGTCAGGCATTACGATGTAGATGGGAATCAACTGAATGAGTTTGTGGCTTATGCCCAATCAGAAAAATAGCCAGTAGTATTAAAACGATAGTAATCATTTAAAAACCAAAACAATGACTTTTAAAAAACGATTCTTTCCAATCCGGATTTTAGTTTTTTTATTGCTTTTGGGCTGTACACCAAAAGAAGAAGTCCGAGACAGTCCTCCCAATATTATCTATATATTGGCCGATGATCTCGGCTATGGAGATCTGTCGATTTACAACAAGGACTCCAAAATAAAAACCCCTCATTTGGATCAACTGGCAAGAGACGGCATGCGCTTTATGGACATGCATTCTACCTCTTCTGTTTGTACTCCCACCCGCTACAGCATCCTCACAGGAGAATACGCTTGGCGTACTTCCCTAAAAACTGGGGTGTTGTGGAGTTATGGACCACTGATGATTCCCAATGAAAAAGAAACCGTTGCCAAACTGTTAAAACGCAATGGCTATCAAACCGCTGTGGTAGGGAAGTGGCATTTGGGGCTCGACTGGCAACTCAAAACGCCCCATCAAGAAAACCAAATTGTACAAAATGACTATGGTTTGATCACCGATTATAAAGTAGAAATCGTTGATTTTTCCAAAAACCCCACCAGAGGCCCTTCTCAGGTCGGTTTTGATTACAGTTATATTCTCCCTGCCTCTCTCGATCTCCCTCCATATGTTTATTTGGAAAATGAAAAAATCACTCAGCCGATCCATGACCGTACTGAGGGAAGTAATATGGAAGGGGACAAGGATTACGATTTTTGGCGTCCTGGTCCCATGGCCAAGGGCTTTGATTTTTATGAGGTATTGCCCAATTTTATCAATAAAGCCAAGGCCTTTATCGATAAAGCCCAAAAGAAAGAGGATCCCTTTTTCCTCTACCTTCCCCTAGCGGCTCCCCATACCCCTTGGGTACCCAAAGCCAATGCTCCCTATTCATCTGAGGCGGGAATGTATGGTGCATTTGTTGAAATGGTGGACGATCAACTGGGGCAACTTTTTAGGTATTTAGAGGATCAAGGCATTACGGAAGAGACCTTAGTGGTTTTTACCAGTGACAATGGTCCTTATTGGAAACCCCATCACATCGAAAAGTACGGTCATAGCGCAGCGGCCGATCTCAGAGGCATGAAAGGCGATATCTACGAAGCAGGCCATAGGGTTCCTTTTATTGTCAAATGGCCGGGCATGCTTAGCCCGGGCAGTAAAGCCAACCAAACCAATTCACTGGCCAATTTCTATGCTACTGTAGCCGATTTGCTCGATTCCCCTTCAAAAGCATTAGACAGTCACAGTCTTTTTGATGAATGGATATCAAAAGAAAATAAAACAACACTAAAGCCCATTATTCATCATTCTTCTAGAGGGCATTTTGCATTGCGATATGGGGATTGGAAAATGATTGAAAAAAGAGGCTCGGGAGGGTTCAGCCCTCCGGTAACTTTACCCACCCCTCCAGGAGAAACACAAGAACGTCTTTACAACCTCAAAGAAGACCCCTCGGAAAGTACTAATCTTTCACAAAAATTCCCCGAAATACTTCAACAAATGAAACAAAAACTGGACTCGATCAGACAACTCAATCCAATGTCCATGAAATAAAATCGGAATGATTATTTTAATCATAAAGTTTAGAGATGATCCTATAAAACATTAAAAAATACACATGAAATATTTTTCTTCAATACTTTTTCTACTCAGCCTAATACATATTTTGTCTTCTTGTGAGGCTCCTCCCAAGGAAGTAAAAAAACACCCCAATATCCTGATTGCTATTGCCGACGACCAATCATATCCCCATGCAGGAATTTATGGCTTTGCGGAAACCCAAACCCCCGGTTTTGACTATGTTGCCAAAAATGGGGTGTTATTTCACAACGCTTTTGTGGCGGCTCCGCAATGCAGCCCTTCTAGGGCCGCTATGCTCACCGGAAAAAACATTTGGGAATTGGAAGAGGCTGGTACACATGCCAGTAATTTCCCCAAAAAATTCAAAGTATTTACCGAGGTTTTGGAACAACAAGGTTATTTTACGGGCTATACCGGAAAACCCTGGGGTCCGGGCAATTGGCAGATCAGTGGGCGCAAGCAAAATCCAGTGGGAAAAGCATATAACCGACATCAGTTGGCCCATTCACCCACCAAGGGCATCAAACCCACTGACTATGCCCGAAATTTTAAAGATTTTTACAGCCAAAAAGAGGAAGGGAGTCCCTTTGTCTTTTGGTATGGTGCCCACGAGCCACATCGCGTCTATGAATACCAAAGTGGGGTTAAAGCTGGAAAAAACATCGAAGCGGTTCAGCTACCAGAATTTTTACCCGATACCGAGGTGGTGCGCAATGATGTATTGGATTATATATTGGAAATAGAACATTTCGACCATCACCTGCTCCAAATGATTCAATTCCTAGAGGAAAAAGGAGAGCTGGACAATACTTTTATAGTGGTTACGGCCGACAATGGCATGCCTTTTCCCTATGCCAAGGCCAATGTTCAAGAGTTTGGTACCCACGTTCCCTTGGTCATTTCCATGCCCAATGGTCTTAAGGGAAAAAAAGTGGATGATCCCGTTGGTTTGATCGATTTGGCGCCCACTTTGATGGAGCTTGTGGAATCTCCCCAAGCCATGACTACTACAGGAAAGAGTTTAATGCCCGTTCTGACACTAGAGCAACACCCCGCCCATCGACAATATGTATTGACCGGAAGGGAACGACACACCCACGCCCGCCCCGACAATTTAGGCTATCCCGCCAGAGCGATCAGGACAAAAGAATTTTTATATGTACATCATTTTGATCCCGATCGCTGGCCACAAGGCGATCCCGTTCCTCAAAACCTGGAAAATGACCAAAGGAGTAAGGCAAAAGGTTTTAAATCTCTCTATCCAGGCTACCACGATGTAGATCCCTCACCTTCCAAAGAAGTGGTCATGGCCTTGGAAGATAGCCCTTATTTTGAATGGGCTTTTGCCAAAAGACCTCAAGAACAATTGTATGACATTCAAAAAGACCCCTATTGTACAAAGAACATCGCTTTGTTACCAGAATATAAAGAAGTACTAGGACAGCTCAAACAACAACTGCTAAACGACCTAAAAGCTCAAGGCGATCCCCGAGCCTCTGACAATCCAATCTTTGACAGCTACCCACGTTATTCTACCATGCGTAATTTTAAAGGTTTTAATGAAAGGGGACAATACAATCCCGCTTTTTCGCAATAGGGGATAAAGTATCATTAAGATTTTTATCCGTTTCTGAGTTGAGATGTCATTTTTTATTCAAAACTTTTTACATAATATTATTAAGAAAAAACCATTGATACTCTGGCTTGAAAAAATATAGACCAATAATAAGCTCTTCTCAGCATGAGTTATAAAAATCAGTCTATAAAGTATTATTTTAAAAACTGCAAATCGGGTCATGTTCTCGATTAGAAATAAAAAAATGAGAGATTTAATTTCAAAACCGGATTTCATTATAAACAAAAGTTCATTGCTTTTGATGATTTTCCTCTATTGTTTTTTTACCCATTGTAAGGAGGCCGTCAAAGAGGAAATCATTATCGATGAGTCTCATCTTAAAGAGACCGTAGTACAAATCACCAAGATAGATTCGGTCTGGGCAGGACATCGGGTTGGATTTTGTCTTTATACGGACTCCAATAGACAATACATCGCCTACTATAATGCCAATAGAAATATGATTGTAGGCCAAAGAAATGGTGATGACTCCAATTTTTTGTTATTTCAAATGCCGGCACCTCCAAGAGATAAAAATGCCAAAGAAAAATCAAGACGTTTTTCAGCAACAGAGGTCGGGTGGGACTCTCATAATTCCATAACCATGGCGGTGGATAAAAAAGGCTTCATTCATCTTTCGGGAAACATGCATGGAGATTCCCTGACTTATTTTAGGAGCGACAAACCAAAAGACATCACAACATTAACACGGTATTTTCCCATGGTTGGCCCCAACGAGTTAAAAGCTACTTATCCAAAGTTTATGATGACAAAAAACAATCAACTGATTTTTCATTATAGGGATGGTGGTAGCGGAAATGGCAATGAAATCTATAATGTGTATGATACCGTATCTCAGACATGGTCGAGGATGCTGGATGTTCCGTTAACAGATGGTCAAGGACTTATGAATGCCTATCAATCCCAACCAGAACTGAGAGAGGATGGGTGGTATCACGTATATTGGGTTTGGAGGGATACGCCCGATTGCGCCACCAATCACGATCTATCTTATATGAAGAGCCCTGATTTAAAGAATTGGTATGATGCTTTTGACCAGCCCATTAATCTTCCTGCAACATTAGACATGAAAACTCTTATCGTTGCACCCGTACCCCCCAAAGGTGGGATAATCAATCTTGCAGCAAAACTTTGTTTTGACCGAGAGAAAAATCCCCTTTTTGTTTACCACAAATATGATGAGAATGGCAATCTTCAATTGTATATTGCCCAAGTAAATGGTCAAAAATGGGAATCACATCTCATCACAAATTGGGATTACAGATGGGAGTTTTCGGGCAATGGGAGTATTAAAAATGAATTCACAATAAAAAGTTTTAACCGCAGGTCGGATGACAGTTTCGAGGTCGCTTATTGGCATATCAAATATGGAGATGGAACCATTTTGCTCGATGCACAATTAAATCCCATTGGTAAAGTCCTAAAGTCTGAAAAACTTTTTTCAAGAAAATTTAACGACAGTTCGGTGGAAGTCGAGGGAAATTTTCCCGGTTTACAAGTCATAAGTGTAAAGGATATTGGAAAGAACAATGAGCCAGGTTTCAGATATGCCCTCTAATGGGAGACATTGGGAACCAATCGCGATAAACCAAGAGAAAAACCATGGCCTCCACCCAGTAGTTTGTATCTGTATAAAATCAAATCATTAAATTCAAATCATTAAAATCAGAACCAATGAAAGCAATAAAATATCTAATAGCACTATTTACCCTTTTGATTGCACTTCCTCTAATGGGTTAAAAATCAGAACCGCAAAAGGTCAAACAGATCATGGGAAAAGTGGCGGATTGGGAAATTGAACACCACGATGATTTAAAGTACAGAGCCCAAAACAAAAGACTATCCAGAGGGAAACACCATCTGTTGGATTGGACCAATGGGGCGCTTTATGTGGGAATGTCCAAATAGGCGGCCATGGCCGACAGTGACAAATACTATGAGTGGCTTAAAGGTATCGGTGAGGCTCACGATTGGAAGCTTCATATGCGAAATGGAAATTACAACAGGATTTACCATGCTGATGACCATACGGTTGGTCAAACCTATTTTCAATTGTACAGGAAATACAAAGATGAGCAGATGATTAAGCCCACCATCAAACAATTTGATTTTATTCTCTATCACCCCTCCAAATCTAAATTGGATTGGAAATCTCCTTTTCACCAAGACCGATGGAATTGGTGTGATGCTTTGTTCATGTCACCACCCGTTTGGGTGATGGTTTCCAATATAACCAGAGACAGAAAGTACATTGAAGTTATGGTCAGAGAGTGGAAAGCGACCACCAACCACTTATTCGATAAAAAAGAAAGTCTTTACTACAGAGACGGTTCTTATTTTGATCAACTAGACAATGGAACAAAAATCTTTTGGGGCAGAGGAAATGGTTGGGTTATTGCTGGTTTGGCAAATGTGCTGCAAGAGCTCGATCCCAAGGACAAAGATTATCCCTATTTCCTCAAGCTCTACAAAAAAATGGCCAAGAAATTGATAGAGATTCAAACGCCACAGGGGCATTGGGCTATGAGTCTTTTGGGGCAAAAGTTTTATCCTACCCCCGAAACAAGTGGTTCGTCGTTTTTTGTCTTTGGACTTGCTTGGGGAATCAACAATGGAATTTTAGACAGAGCAACCTATGGCCCTGCTGTCGAAAAAGGCTGGAATGCCATGGTAAGCCATGTGAACAGCGACGGTATGCTATCTTATGTTCAACCCATTGGCGCTGCCCCGGGTGAGGCATACCCCGACAAAACCGAAGTCTATGGGGTAGGGGCATTTTTGAGTGCCGGCTCAGA
>JAACDY010000106.1 GCA_009936675.1 Bacteroidota bacterium | reverse complement strand
GTCATGAATCTACGCTGATGATCGACAATGTTCAGGGCGTTAATGGGGTTAAGGTAATTGATCTGGAAAAGCATCAATGTTCAGGTGGTGAGGGGAAAACTTCGGTAAAAGTTACGCCCCAAGGGGAATAGGCTTGCATTATTGCTATGTGCCTCAGAGCCTTTTCTTTAAAACATTTTTATTTCTTACTATATTTATTAATCTTTTGTTAGGAGCATTTTATGCTTGAGCGCACTTTTTTTAAGTTTGATCCCGATAAGAACTGATTGATCGCCCTACTTCTAATTAGGAAGATTGATTTTTGAGCCTTTGATATTTACTTTTGTACTCACTGGCTGAAATTCCTTTGACAGACTTAAATACCCGATTGAAACTTGAGAAAGAGTTAAATCCTGTGTCTCGGCATATCTGTGAGACGGTCTTGCGACTGTTGATGATCATTTGACAGGCCCTGCTAACACGGTATTCTCTAATAAATTGGAAGGCTGTTTTTCCAGTTCGATCTTTAAAGTAACGGCAAAATGAATTGGTAGTCATATAAGACAGTTCGGACAGTTCTTTAAGACTGATTGCGTTTGTATAGTTTTTGACAATATAATTTATCACCTTTTGCAGTCGATTTTCATCTTCGGATTCTAGGTTCAGAAGATTAAAGTTTTCTGAAGTCAAAGCCCTTGTTTTTTTGATTAGCGCCAAGCGATTCAATATACTGATCAGACGAATCATGCGCTCAGCTCCGTTGGATTCGCATATGCGAATGAGATCTTCAAGCATCAAATAACTTTCCATGGGTTCAAAGATGATACCTTGGCAGGTCTTTTCTAGCAGGGATTTGATATTGGAAAACTCTGGTACATTGTCAACAAATTTATGGATTAATACTGGCTTGAATTTGATGATGATATAATCGACTTCGGATGAGGAATCTTCTACTTCATTTTTAAACAAGTGGGGTACTTTACTCCCCAGAAATACCAATTCATTTTCGTTAAAATATTCAATACTGTCTCCCACAATACGAACACCAGTTCCATTGATGGGATAAAATAATTCGTAGTCTTCATGATAGTGCCAATCCTCTCCAAAATAAGGAATGGTCTTCCGCTCAGAGAAGAAACTTTGATGGTCCTGGGTCTCGGTTATGGAATATTTTAGTCTCACGAAAGTAGTTTTATTAAAAGTATAAAAAAATGATATAATTCTTTTAGGTATGACTCTAACTAAAAATACAATGAGCATATCATTTTGGGATAATTGCTTTTAGAATGAATTGTTAGGTTAATAAAACTATAGCATTAAAGTCTAAAACTGAAACAGTGGTTATCGGATTAAAAACAGAAATTATCAGGATAGATTACCTAAATTTTTCCTTTTCTGACCATTAGTTATATTTCCATCTGATCCCAAAGAAAAATCTTATGCCTTGGTTGGAGGTGTAAACATAGGTTGGGTCAAAAGTCAAGGCATAGGGATTGCTTGGAGTTGGAAGTGCATTTCCGGATTGGTCAAAGACCACCTGTCGATCAAAGGGATCAAAAGGCCGGGTGATACTGTTTGATGGTGGGACAAAGTTTAAAATATTTTTAACGCCACCATAGTATTCAATGATGTTGTTCCAAGTTTTGGTGAGTTGTACATTGAGAATGCTAAAGGGATCGGAATAGGAAGGTCTGGGGTCAAGATTCCCCAACGTAGGCAATCTTAGTGCTCCTGTATTGGTTCCTGTAAAATCGACGGTTAGATCATTGGCAATCCATTTTTTTTCAACTTTCCATACCCCTTGGAATCGTTCGGTGAGGAAGGGTACCGTTTTGATCCCATTCTCCTCCACATAAGTATCGATATAGGTGGCTCCAACATTGATTCTAAGCCCTCCCTGCGCGAATAGATTTATATTAAGTGAAATACCATTGGAGGTTGATTTTCCAGTCAGGTTGTCGTAAATAATTTTATTAGGATCTGTTTCGTAGTCAGGAATGATTTTATTGGAAAAATGGGTGGTAAACAAACTAAAGTCAAAGTCGATGATTGCCCCTTTTCTCAGGTAAAATTTTTGAACAAAATTCATGTTGGCATTCCACGATCTTTCAGGATTCAAATCGTCCAAAAAAACCACTTTACGCGCCCCTGTCAGTGCGGCATGGTCTTCCGTAAAAACCTGAGCAACACGATATCCCGTTCCGGCACTTAGTCTTAGGATATAGCTTTTATCACTGTTATTGATTTTGTAGTTGATCCGAGGTGTCAGGATGTTTCCGTGAATGGAATTATGGTCATATCGAATTCCCAAAAGCAAAGTGTTATAGGGGTTGATTTGGGTTTGATTTTGAATTAATAAACCGGGCAAATGGGTTATGGATGCCATGTTTTGTGAAGAAAAATCATTAAATGTGGCTGTTGTATTATCGTCATAAAAGGTAAATCTGTAGGCCAGACCCATCAGTAGTTCATGCTTTGCAATGTTTTTATTCCAAACCATTTGACCAAAACCTATGGTCTGATCGGCTTTTAATAATATTTTTCCATAGGCCGAATTTTGATTGTGATCGTTGAAACTGAATTGGAATGAAAGATTTTTGTTGAATTGATACTTTCCAAAAAATTCAAATCTCCTCGTAAAGATGCTTTCCCCATAAAGTTCTTCTCCTCCTCTGTGTTTGGGCAACCATCCCATTTGTCCTCCCCAACGGTCTTCGTATACAAAACGCGTGGCGATTGAAAATTTATTGCCAATGGTGAACTTATTAAAAATCGAAATCCGGTCTTGAAGGGTTAAGTCAGTGAATCCGTCTTTGTTATTATCGATGGGATTGGAATAGTTAAAATAATTGACTCCCAATATTGCTGAGGTTTTATCGGACAGTTGGTATTTATAGGCCAAATCGGTATTGACTTCACCCCAACCGGAAAAAAAAGAGTCTACCGAAAGCTTTGAAGTGTTTTCGGGTAATTTGGTGATCAAATTGATGACTCCTGCAACGGCTTCAGATCCGTAAAGTGTTGAGGCGGGTCCCTTAATGACCTCAATCCTTTCAATTAGGGCTTGGGGGATTCCAGAGAAGCCATATACGGTGGATAGACCACTGACAATAGGAAAACCATCAATCAAAACCATGGTGTAGCTCCCTTCTTGGCCGTTGATGTTGACTGATCCTGTACTGCAAATACTGCAGTTCAGTTGGGAACGGACACCATTAATATTTTCTAGTGCATCAAAAATCGAGGCGGTCGGATTGGCTTTAAAAAAACTTTGTCCATAAACCTCTACCGGTACAGGACTATCGCGTTTGGATACGGCTTTTAGGGTACCAGAAACTACAATTTCTTCTAAAGCCTCTTCCAACTCCAATTCAATAGTTCCCAAGTCAGTACTTTCCGAATTTATTTTTTTGATCTGTGTTTTATAGCCTAAAAAAGAGATAACTAGTTTAGGGTTTTTTATATTTGAAAATGATAGCGTGAATTGGCCTTCTATATCTGTAGAAGTACCGGTGTTGGAATTCTCAATGTAAACGGAAGCTGATGTTAGAGGTTGACCCTGAGATAATACCGTTCCCGTTACCCTAAAGTCTTGAGATTGACTCAACTGAAACGCCAATAAAAAAAGTAGTAAGTTGAAACGCACCAAAAAGTTTTATACCGCAAAACTAATTTATTAGTTTTGTACTGCAAAACACTTTAATGAAAAAAACAATAGAGAAGGAGAATTACCTGAAGACCATCTACAAGATGGAGGAAAAAGAACGATCGGTTACGGTCACTTCTCTCAGCCAATATTTCGGTGTCAGTAAATCAACGGTTTCCAATATGATCAAGAAATTGGTCTATATGGATTTGGTAGATACCAAGCCCTACCAACCGATACTTCTCACTTCCTTGGGCAGAGAAAAAGCGACAGAAATCATCCACAAGCATCGATTGATCGAACTCTATTTGGTTGAGAAAATGAATTTTGATTTGGACGAGGTTCATGACATTGCCGAGGAGGTGGAGCACATTAAAAACACCAAATTTTTTAAACGAATTCAAGAGATTTTGGGAGATTGTGATATTGATCCACACGGATCCGTTATCCCTAAACAAGATTATTAGTTGATCATCTTTTTCAAGAGTTCCTCAGGCCAATTTTGATAAGTAATAGGTCGTAGCCACCTGTAAATCGATCCTGGCCCTACGGCTGTGAATCTGCTGTCAGATGAGGCGGGATAGGGCCCACCGTGTGTCATGGCTGCCGTTACTTCAACCCCGGTGGGAACGTCATTAAAAAGCAAGCGCCCTACCTTGGATTTAAACGCCTGAATCAAGGGATGGATGCTGTCATAATGGGTTGCGGGTGCAAAAATGGATCCGGTCAACTGCCCCTTTAAATGGAGTATGAGTTGTTCTAGTTCTTTAAGATTTTTACATTTTACCACCAAGGAAAAAGGCCCAAAGACTTCTTCCTGAAATTGGGGGTTTGCGATAAATTGCTCTCCTGAAATTATAGAGAGTTTGGGCTTGACAAATTGATCGTCCCATTGGTCTTTATGGGCAAGAATTTCGATGGTTTTTTCTAGGCGGTTTATTTTATCACTCTGTCGGACATAGTTTTTTTTCAATTCAGGGTGAATCATACATTTTTGACCTACCCCTTTCAATACCTTGGTCAATTCCTCTATAAAATCTTCGGTAGACGCTCCGTCGATGGTGAGTAGCAGTCCCGGTTGGGTGCAAAATTGCCCAGCTCCTTGCGTAATAGAATGACCAATCTTATCGGCAATTTTTTGACAATCTTTTTTCAAGGCCTCGGGTAGTATGGCAATGGGATTGATACTGCCCATCTCAGCAAAAAAAGGGATGGGTTCTTCTCGATTAAAAACGGTTTTTTGCAAGGCACTTCCTCCCGAAAAACTTCCAGTAAATCCCACGGCTTTGATTTTTGGATGTCTGACCAAATCATGAGACAGTTGGTATGATTTTGCATTGAGGTTGGAAAATACCCCATTGGGCATTCCAGTTTTTTGAGCCGCTCTAATGACTGCAGTAGCTACTACTGCTCCGGTTCCACTGTGCAAGGGATGAGACTTTACAATAACGGGACAACCCACGGCCAAGGCACTGGCGGTATCACCTCCAGCAGTAGAATAGGCCAAGGGGAAATTACTGGCGCCAAAAACAGCAATGGGTCCCAGGGGTATGTGGGTTTTGGTTAAAGTTGGTTTGGGTTTGGGACTTCTGTCTGGTAAAGCGTGTTCTGTGATGTTGTTCCTCCAATCTTCGGTTTCAATTGTTTTGGCAAACAACTGAAGTTGAAAAAGGGTTCTGTCCATTTCTCCTGTGGCTCGCTGCTGATCCAAGCCTGTTTCCCGACAATAAATGTCGATGAGATCGTCGCTGATTTTTAAAATTTCATCACCAATGGCTTTCAAAAAAGAAGCCCTTTGAGCATCCGATAGCTCAAGGTAAATGGGAAAAGCAGCATCTGCCAAAGCCACTGCCTCCTCCAACTCTGTAGTCGTTGCCGATATAAAAAGGGTTTTATTTTCAATATTTTTGAGGGGGTTAAAAGTTCTAAAATGCTCCTCTCCAATACCAGACAATCGATCTCCAATAAAGTTTTTTCCAGTGATTTCCATAGTGCTTTCCAAGGGTTTACTCCATTTCAGGAAACTAAAACAGTATTTTTTTTACAGTCAAAATGAATGGGTCTTTGGGATCAGGATTTATTCTGGTAATTAATTTTTTCATTTTTAAAAACGAGTAGAAAAAGTAAGAAAACTCCCAAGGCAAATAGGGCGGGAAATTTCCAGATCATGTTCCAGTCGTGTCCCCCTTTCTCCAAAATAAAGACATCCGAAATTTTCCCAGCGATCCAAAATCCGATTAGCATTCCTACTCCATAAGTGGCGAGTGTGATCAGACCTTGGGCGGCACTTTTGACTTTTTCGCCAGCTTTGAAGTCGGTGTAAATTTGGCCCGATACAAAGAAAAAATCGTAACATATTCCGTGAAGAAGTATGCCGATGATGAGCATAAAAGTTTTGTCACCCACATCTCCGAAGGCAAACAACATATAGCGAATGACCCAAGCCATCATGCCCACCAAAATGGTATTTTTGAATCCGAAACGCACAAAGAAAACAGGAAGTAAAAGCATGAACAAGACTTCACTGACTTGTCCGAGAGACATTTTTGCTGTGGGGTTATCCATTCCCAATTCTACCAAAAAAGGATTGGCCTGTTGGTAATAAAAGGCCAATGGGATGCAGATCAAAACAGAGGCGATAAAAAACAAAAGAAAGTTGCGATCACTCAATAGCTTCAGTGCGTCCCAACCCAAAGCATTTTTTAAGGAAAAACTTTTTTGATCGTTTCCAAAGGGTGGGGTTTTGGGCAGGGAAAAACTGAAAATTCCCAGAATCAAGGAGGCCAGAGCTACCATTTTAAAAGTATTGGACAAGGCTCCTGCTACAATAGACTCTTGGGCATCCCAACCGAAAACATAACTGATAACAATGCCCGAAATGATCCAGCCAATGGTTCCAAAGGTTCGGATGAAGGGAAATTCGGCAGCGGTGTCTTTCATTTGATTGAAGGAAACCGAATTGACCAAGGCCAAAGTGGGCATATAGAGCAGCATATAGCCAAATACATAGGGATAAAAAACAGAGAAGTCGACTGTTAGTGACATGAGAAATAACAGTCCACTGCCGAGAAGGTGTAAAACACCTAGGATTTTTTCGGCGTTAAAATATCGATCGGCAATCAAGCCAATGAAAACAGGAGCAATGATGGCGCCCCATGATTGAGTGGAAAAGGCCATTGCAATTTGTCCACCGCTGGCGTTGAGGTTGTTCCCCAGGAATGTTCCCAAGGTTACAAACCAGCCGCCCCAAATAAAAAATTGGAGGAACATCATTAATGACAATTGTAATTTGATCGATATTTTCATGAGTTTGGTTTTTGAGAAATCCAATTGTAAATTTTAACGCCCGACAAAAAACACATAGGTTCCGCTATTGAGATTAAATTTTCCTGTTGAAAGCTTTTCTCTGATTTCTGAAATAAGATTTTCATCTCCTCCCAATATAGTAATTTTTTGGGATGCTTTTTTGTTCAATTCGACTTGTGCGACACTCCCTTGCGGTACGGTGATTTTATATCGATAGCCTTGACCCTCCCTGTTCCATTGGGAGAGTATTTTTCCTTGAGGGGCGTTATAGGAAGTAGAGACACTGTCTAGTCCTTTAGGGGTAGAAGGTTTGATAAAAAACCTTTTAAATCCTGGATACTGGGGATCAGGTCTTATCCCTCCCAGCCAGCGGTAAAACCACTCGGTCACTGAACCAAACATGGGATGGGAATTGGAGTAAATATCGTTGCTCTCTTTCCATGTTTCCCAAAGGGTGGTTGCTCCTTGTTTCACCATATAACCCCAACCAGGATAATCCGTATTGTTTACTATGCTCATCGTGGTTTGAGGTGACAGGTATTCCGAAATGGCTTCGAGTGCATAAGGGGTTCCGAAAATGCCCGTGGTCAAATGTTGAGCGGGGGCTTTTTGAAGAGCCATTTTTAGAGAGTCTTTTGCCGCATGAATTTCGTCTTCTGGTATGATTTTATGATAGAGAAGAGCGGCGAATAAAGTTTGTCGATTGATGGGGCCTTCGATGCTTTTATTCCAAAAGGCTTCTCGAACTTTTTTAGCTAAATCCAATGCTAGTTGATTGTATTTTGATTGACTCTCTTGATCCTCCATGACAGCGGCAAAAATCTCCATAATTCTGGCCGATTGAAGGTAGTGTAAAGTACCGATCAATTCCACAGGAACTGGGGCTAAAGATTCGTGGTCGCTCAAACCACTGTGGACGCCCCCCATCGATCAGTTGAAAGGCACGTCCTCGGTCGGTGCTGTAGGCTCCGGCTTGATAAAACAAATCTTTATTGTCAT
>JAACDY010000105.1 GCA_009936675.1 Bacteroidota bacterium | reverse complement strand
CGTCTTCATCAGACTTACCCATAATGAATGCTCCTCCATCGATTAGGGTCATCCCATATGGTTTTTCAGGAAACCATTTTTTTTGTTTTACCCCTATTAATTCACCTCTGTTTTTCTTACCACAGCTGAAAACAGTAAATACTACTAAACAAAGTATAAAAAGTCTTTTCATCACAATTGGTGAAGGGAGATGTTTATTAAATAAGTGTAAAACTAAATATTTTTTCACTATGTTATTGTTTCTCAATCAAAATCTACATTCCCCTGAGGCTTACATGGCAAAAATAAGAATTAAAATTTCAAACGATTAACTAAATTCTTTTTGTCGCCTTCCACCATTTATCGGGGATTTTATCACTGCATGCATCCAAATAATCTTTGTGCGTGCAAGGTAATAACGTAGTTGTTTTGTTTTTATTATTCAGATAGCTTTGATTTATTATTTCAATCCACCATCGATTACTTTTCTCACTTTGATAAAAAACCATCTCCATATCGGATAAAGCTACGGTATATCTTGTAAAGCCACTACTGGTCAAGACTGGATATTCATCATATCTACTGCTGAAACCTTCAATAAAATACCATACAATTTGAGCCAACAATTGATGAGAAACAGTCGTGTTTAGAAGTTCAAAAACGCCAAATAATTCCATACGGTCACTAATTCCTGCATATCTAGCAAGAGCACAAATGGTTCTAGCATCGATCCCATTGGGAGAGCCAGAGGGGTGGTTTGAGGCTTGCCAACGGAGTGATTTCATATCGAATCCAGCGATATTGGCATCTCTAAAAAAGGGTTCGGATTGGGCAACGTCATCCAACAAAACACCTAACCTTAGGGAATCAAAGTGAAGTTTTTCCATCAAATCCAATTCCTCTTGAGCGATATAGTAGCTTTGAAATCCCAAATTGGTGAAATTGTACAAGAAATTGGGCTGATCCATAATGATTCGGCTCATGTAGGATCTGCCTGAGATCAATTCCTCCTCTTGAGAAAAATCAAATTGATTGTCTACCGATACGATATTAACCAGTTGACTATTGTCTTGATAGGATTGGTACATAGGAAAAATAAGATCGTGACTCCCTCCAATCACAATGGTGACAATGTTGAACTGTCTAAGATGGATACAAATTTCTTTTAAAGCGAAATAGGTATCCTCCGGGCTGGCACCATTGGGCAAATTACCCAAATCACAGATTTTAAAATTCCAATTTCCTGGAAAAAGTTGGTAAAATGACTTTCTAAAATCCTCGAGTTTGTATGCTGAGGTTGCAAAAAAAGCATTTCTGATTTCAGAAATCCCTATAATGGCGATGCTTGAATCTTTCAGTTCGGGAAAACCCTGCTGTTCGGTGTGAATCTCAATATTTTTTCCCAAAGCCTGCTTCGGGTGTAATACCATAGAAGCAAGGGCCTCTTCTGAAACAGGAACTAAAGATTCAAGGCTCATTTTTTCTTTTTGGCCGTTTTGGGCTTTAAATATTTAATTGCGGCTTCAAGGGTTATTTTGGTGGGATCAATATCTTTTCCCAATTCAACCTTTTTACTGCCCTTGATGATATTGGATCTTCCCCATCTTGCCTTTTCGATTCTGATGGCTTCCTCTGGCCACTCTTTGATCAACTTTTCTTTTTCTTTTTGTATTTTTTCTTTGATCAAGGTCTCAATTTCTTCATTTGTTAGATTGTCGAAATCATATTTCTTATTGACATTTATAAAGAGTCCGTTCCACTTTAAAAAAGGTCCAAAACGTCCTTTACCTTTTGTAACTGGTAGTTGATCGAAAGTGTAAATCGGGGCATTTGCGGCTCTTTTTTCTTCAATCAAAGCTTTGGCTCTATCCAATTCGACTGACATGGGATCCTCTCCTTTGGGTAAGGAAACGTACATATCCTGAAATTTGACATAGGGACCAAATCTTCCGTTATTTACTGTAACTTCTTGATCTTCATACGTTCCTATCGACTTGGGCAACTTGAACAGTTCCAGTGCATCTTCAAGCTCTAGAGATTCCAATTGCTGTCCTGGAGCTAGACTCACAAAAATGGGTTTTTCATCATCTTCGGGTTCACCAATTTGAGCGATAGGCCCGAAACGTCCCAATCTTACTTTAACCACCCTACCCGACTTGGGATCGTTCCCCAAAATTCGTTCACCAGACTCTCTGGTAGCATTTTCCTTTACAAAATCTACTGTCTTGTGAAAACCATCATAAAAACCTTTAATCATACTGGTCCAGTTTTCTGACCCATCTGCAATTTGATCAAAACTTTCCTCTACTTTGGCTGTAAAACTGTAATCCAAAATATTGGTAAAGTTGGCGACCAAAAAATCATTGACAATAATTCCTACATCCGTGGGAACTAGTTTTCCTTTATTGGCTCCTACCTTCTCTTTCAAAAATTTAGAAATGACTTCGTTGTCGACCAATTGCAATTGAGTATAGGAACGATATTCTCCCTCTGAAGTTCCTTTTTCAATATATTTTCTGTTTTGTATGGTTGAAATCGTAGGGGCATAAGTTGAAGGACGTCCAATCCCTAATTCCTCTAACTTTTTGACCAATGAAGCTTCTGTAAAACGGTAGGGAGGTCGTGAAAATCTTTGATTGGCCTCCATGGATTTTAGGTGGAGTAGCTCCCCTTCTTTCACCGCTGGTAACAAATCATTTTGTTCGTCAGACTCTTCATCTACCCCTTCCAAATAAACCTTTAGAAAACCATCGAATGTAATGACCTCTCCTTTGGCTACAAATTTTTCAGAATGGGTACTGGCTACAATTTTATATTGGGTGCGCTCCAATCTTGCATCACTCATTTGCGATGCTATGGCTCTTTTCCAAATCAATTCATACAAACGGGATTGGTCGTAATCTAAATTGACTTTGGCCTTACTGAAATCTGTGGGTCTTATCGCTTCGTGAGCCTCTTGTGCTACATTGCTTTTTACCTTGTATTTTCTGGGTTTTTTGTAAGCTTCTCCATAGTGTTTTTCAATCTGCTTTAATGCACTTTGTTGGGCTTCTTTGGACAAATTCACACTGTCTGTTCTCATGTAAGTAATCAAACCAGCTTCATACAGTCGCTGCGCCATATTCATGGTTTTACTGACTGAAAAATAAAGTTTTCTAGCCGCCTCTTGCTGAAGCGTAGAGGTTGTAAATGGAGCTGTTGGACTTTTGGATGCCGGTTTCTTTTCAATGGCATCAATTTTAAAAGTCGCCGACTTATTCAGGTTTAAAAAAGCTTCTGTTGCTTCGGACGAATCAAAAGTTTTGGAAAGCAGAGCATTGATCGATTTATTTTGTTGGGTAGAAAAAATCGCCTGTGTCTTAAAAGTTTGTTGTGGCACAAAGGCATTGATCTCGCGTTCTCGCTCGACGATAAGTCTTACGGAAACTGACTGAACTCTCCCTGCGGACAAGCCTCCTTTGACCTTACGCCACAAAACAGGGGACAATTCATAGCCCACCAAACGATCGAGTACTCTTCTGGCCTGTTGGGCATTTACCAAATTGTAATTGATATCTCTGGGATTTTCAATGGCATCCAGGATAGCAGTTTTGGTAATTTCATTGAAAACAATTCTTTTAGTGTTGTCTGATTTCAAGTCCAAAGTATTGGCCAGATGCCAAGCAATGGCCTCTCCCTCACGATCTTCATCACTGGCCAGCCATACCGTTTTCATTTTTTTTACCAATGACTTCAATTCACTGACTACTTTCTTTTTCTCTGAGGAAACAATGTATTTTGGAGAAAAATCTTTGTCAACATCAACCCCCAACTCATTGGAAGGAAGATCTGCAATATGGCCATAACTGGAGGCAACCTTAAAATCTTTCCCGAGAAATTTCTCGATGGTTTTTGCTTTTGCAGGTGATTCTACGATTACAAGATTACTGGCCATATATTCATTTTTTTCGAAAGCAAAATTATGTAGTTTTTTTTTAACACTCCTATTAAAGACGCCGAACTGTTGTAAAATTTTGAAATTCATCAAAAGATGATGTTTCACTCGATGCGTCTAAATCCGTCTCCTGTATGATCAACGTTTTTGAAATTTACACCCAAAGAATCCAACTTTCAACAAACTCCTCTCTGCTTTCAAATTCATAAATTAAACACTGACTTAAACATGACAAAAAGGCAGTTTTAATTATATTTGTATCAGAATAATTGATCCTCACATAGAATGACAAAAATATCTACAAAAGATCCATATGCTTTTAACGGCGTCCCCCTCACAAAGGAGGATTCGTCCGCTAATACTGGTGTTTTGTCAAATGTAAAGGATACTGTACCCAAAGCTCAAAAGCAATTTTATATCGAATCCTATGGTTGTCAAATGAACTTTTCTGATAGTGAAATTGTCGCTTCCATATTGAGTCAAGAAGGTTATAAACTCACCGAAAAATTGGAAAATGCCAACTTGGTTTTGGTAAACACCTGCTCTATCAGAGAAAAAGCAGAACAAACTGTTAGAAAAAGGCTGGAACTTTTTAATGGACTTAAACGAAAGAACAAAGATCTCAAAATAGGGGTATTGGGCTGTATGGCAGAACGCTTAAAACACAAATTCCTCGAAGAGGAAAAAATGGTCGATATCGTTGTTGGGCCCGATGCCTATAAAGACCTTCCTAATTTATTGAAAGAGGCCGAGGCTGAGAGAGATGCCGTGAATGTGATCCTATCCAAAGAAGAAACTTATGGTGATATCGCTCCTGTGAGATTGGCTACCAACGGTGTAAGCGCTTTTGTTACTATTACAAGGGGGTGTGACAATATGTGTACTTTTTGTGTAGTTCCATTTACTAGGGGAAGAGAAAGAAGTCGTGATCCTAAAAGTATATTGGAGGAAATTACACAATTGTCGCAAAATGGATACAAAGAAATTACACTATTGGGTCAAAATGTAGACAGTTACCTCTGGTATGGCGGTGGACTGAAAAAAAACTTTTCAAAAGCCAGCCCTCTTCAACAAAACACAGCGGTCAACTTCTCCAATCTCTTGGAATTGGTAGCCAAAGCCCAACCCCATATAAGAATTCGTTTCTCTACTTCTAATCCTCAAGACATGTCGATTGATGTCATCCACACCATGGCCAAATACGACAACATTTGTAATTATATTCATCTCCCTGTTCAGTCTGGAAGCAACGCTATACTCAACAAAATGAATCGACAACACAGTAGAGAAGAGTACTTTGAACTGATCGACAACATTCGTAAAAGCATCCCCGATTGTGGCATTTCTCATGATATGATTGCTGGTTTCCCATCAGAAACAGAGCAAGATCATCAAGATACATTGAGCTTGATGGAGTATGTAAAATATGATTTTGGTTTTATGTTTGCCTACTCCGAACGCCCAGGCACCTTGGCCGCCAAAAAAATTGAAGACGACATCCCAGAGTCCACCAAAAAAAGAAGACTCCAAGAAATCATTGACTTGCAAAGAGTGCACAGTGAATACAGAACCCAACAATTTATAGGAAAAACAGTCTGTGTTTTGATCGAAAAAAGCTCAAAAAGATCAAACGAATTTTGGAGTGGGAGAACCAGCCAGAATACTGTAGCTGTTTTCCCAAAAGAAAAATACAAGGTAGGAGATTTCGTTGACGTAAAGATTGAAGAGGTGACCTCTGCTACTTTGATCGGAAACGCACTGGGTCTCTCATCATCAATTTGATATTATGGAATCCGTACAAAACATCAAACAGCGTTTTGGAATCATCGGCAACGATGACGGGCTCAACAGAGCTCTGGAAAAAGCCTTACGAGTATCTGCAACGGAAATTACCGTTCTGGTGACCGGTGAAAGTGGAGTAGGGAAAGAAAATATTCCAAAAATAATCCATCAATTTTCACCCAGAAAACACGCCAAATACATCGCCGTAAACTGTGGTGCCATTCCTGAGGGCACCATTGACAGTGAACTTTTTGGCCACGAAAAAGGAGCATTTACAGGAGCCACTACTTCCAGAAGTGGTTATTTTGAAGTAGCCGATGGTGGAACCATCTTTCTCGACGAAGTAGGAGAACTCCCCTTACCAACACAGGTTATGCTTCTGAGAATATTAGAAAACGGTGAATTCATGAAAGTGGGATCTTCAAAAGTTCAAAAAACAGATGTAAGAATCGTTGCAGCCACCAACGTGAAAATGAATGAAGCCATCAAAAAAGGAAAATTCAGAGAAGACCTTTACTATCGACTAAGTACTGTTGAAATCCACTTACCTCCACTAAGAGAAAGAAAGGAAGACATATCACTTTTATTCAGAAAATTTGCCGCTGATTTTGCTCAAAAATACAAAATGCCAACCCTAAGGCTAGATGATGATGCACAAAAGGTTTTAGAGCAATACCGATGGAGTGGTAATATTCGACAATTACGAAACATCGCAGAACAAGTCTCTGTTTTAGAAAAAAACAGAATACTCAATGCCAATACTCTGAGAAACTATCTCCCCAACATGGGATCACAACTACCAGCAGTGATTGACCGATCGGACAAAGAGGCTGATTTCTCCTCTGAAAGGGAAATTCTTTACAAGGTTCTCTTTGACATGAAGAATGACCTTAATGATTTGAAAAAACTCACCCATGAATTGATGGAAAATGAAAACATGACATCGGTTCAAAAAAATAATCCCGAACTGATCAAAAAAATTTATGGTGAGCTAGACGACGAAAATAAAGCGGTAGAATTTATCACTCCAGAGAGTAAACCGCAAACTCACAGCAGTCCACCCCCAATCAACCAATACGATTATGCCGAAACGGTAATTGAAGAGGAACCCTTATCTTTATTGGAGAAAGAAATTGAAATGATCAAGCAAGCCTTGAAAAGAAGTAATGGTAAAAGAAAAATAGCAGCAAAAGAATTGGGTATTTCAGAAAGAACCCTCTACCGAAAAATCAAACAGTTTGACCTCCAAGATGAAGAAAATGAATAGACTATTACTCCCCCTTCTATCGGTATTACTTTTGGGTGTGCAAGCTTGCGGAATCTATTCCTTTACAGGTGCATCCATTCCTTCTGGTGCATCGACTTTTCAAGTCAATTTTTTTGAAAACCAAGCGGGTAGTAGGCCAGGTTCTACGGTCGAGCCAGGATTGGATAGAGATTTCACCCTAGCACTTCAAGACATTATTTTAGGGCAAACCAATCTGAATTTGGTTAACTCAGGTGGTGATTTGGTTTATGAGGGAGAAATTACCCAATACAGTATCACCCCCATGACCTCCACTGCAAATCTAACAGCCGCACAGAACCGACTGACCATGAGTGTTAATCTTCGCTATTTCAATACCAATAACGAAGAAGACGATTTCGAAAGAAAGTTTTCATTTTTTTATGACTTTCCAGCTGAAAAACAACTTTATGATATTCAAGGTCCAGCGCACGACGAAATATTTGAGAGAATTACTCAAGATATCTTTAATGAAACACTGGCCAAGTGGTAAGCCCAATGAACAGAGAAACATTCGATAAGTTGGTTGAAAATTATGATTCCCAAGATGAGGTCTGGGTTTCTAAAATGGCACTCCTTATCGAAAAATATCCCTATTTCCAGCTACCGCGATTTTTCTACACCAAGTCCCTTAAAGATCAAAACAAAAATGACCTAAATATTGCCCTCAACCAGTTGGCACTTTATACCGCAGACAGAGGTGTGCTAAAGCAAAATATCGAATCTAAATTTGAATTGATAAAAAACGGAGATGTTTTGGTTGTGGAAATAGAGTCAACTTCTAAGGATAAAGAAGTCCCTGAAGAAAAACCCAAAAAGGCAACTGAACCAAAAGAGAAAGTCTTCTCAAAAAATACTGCGAAGCAAAAAACAAAACCCAAAAAAAAGCAAACTAAAAAGGCAGAAAAACCTCCATTAATTAAAAAAGACCCACAAATACCCTCAAAAGAAAAAGCGGTAATAAAATCAAAATCACAGTCCATAAAATCAGAAGATATTTCTAGAGATCTTAAAATGAATTTTTTAGACTGGATTCAATTCACCGAAGAAAATCAAAATATCGAGCACAAGGAAACTAAGAAAGAGAATCCTTTGAGTGATAAGTTACCCATCATCGATCGATTCATTGAAGCCGACCCCAAAATATCGCCCGTAGCAAGGGCCGAAGCGGTTGAATCAGTGCTGAAACAAGAATTTAATTCTGAGGAGTTGATGACCGAGACGCTGGCCAAAGTTCTGGTCAAACAAAAAAAGTATAAAAAAGCCATTAGTGCCTACAAGATTTTAAGTTTGAAATATCCAGAAAAAAATGTTTTCTTTGCAGGGCAAATTCAGAAAATCAGGAAATTGCAACAACAATAAAATATTATGGGAAGCTTTTCGATCTTCATCGCTTTAATCATTTTTGTTTGTTTTCTACTCGTGTTAGTAGTAATGGTTCAAAACCCCAAAGGTGGTGGGCTGTCTTCATCTTTTGGTGGTGGTGGACAACAAATGGGGGGAGTTCAAAAGACCTCTGATTTTTTGGATCGTAGCACTTGGTTACTTGCTGGTCTTTTGCTAGTGCTCATTCTACTTTCAAATATATCATTAGGAACTGGTAATGGAAGCTCGGATTCCCGTCTTTTGCAAGACAATGCAGTAGAACAACCTATTCCAGAGGTGATCCCTGAAACCTTACCCGAAACCATTCCCGAAGTACCCCAAGACGATTCTGTAGAATAGTCTTTGTGCCATACTGTCAGCATTAATCCCGTTTCCCTACAATTTGTCATAGCTTTTGTACTTGGCATGATTTGTGAAAACTATATGAAAATAATATAAAAAAAATTAACGATGAGTAAAGTAAATATTCAGCCTCTAGCAGATCGCGTATTAATAGAGCCTGCTGCTGCAGAAACCAAAACATCCTCTGGAATCATTATTCCTGATTCTGCCAAAGAAAAACCTCAAAAAGGAACCGTGGTCGCTGTTGGCCCAGGAACAACAGAAAACCCCGTAACAGTTAAAGTAGGGGATCATGTGCTTTATGGCAAATATGCCGGTACCGAACTTCAACACGACGGTTCGGATTATATGATCATGAGAGAAAGTGACATACTAGCAATTGTTTAATAGAAAAAATCAAATAAAATGGCAAAAAAAATAGAATTCGATTTAGAAGCACGGGATGGCATAAAACGCGGTGTTGACGCACTGGCAAATGCTGTAAAAGTCACCCTAGGTCCCAAAGGAAGAAACGTAATCATCGGCAAATCTTTTGGTGCTCCTCAAGTCACCAAGGATGGAGTGACTGTCGCCAAGGAAATAGAATTAGAGGATGCACTCGAAAACATGGGGGCTCAAATGGTTAAGGAAGTAGCTTCCAAAACCAACGACTTGGCTGGAGACGGTACCACTACCGCAACCATTTTGGCACAAGCCATTGTCAAGGAAGGTTTGAAAAACGTTGCCGCCGGAGCCAATCCACTTGACTTGAAAAGAGGAATCGATAAGGCAGTAAATGCCATCGTAGATTCTTTGGGAAAACAATCT
>JAACDY010000010.1 GCA_009936675.1 Bacteroidota bacterium | reverse complement strand
GACTCCTTTGACCATCCTAGCCTCTTGAATTTGAGATTGATGTAGGATTTTCATCAATTATGTTTTTTTGGTTAGGCAAGTTATTAAGGTTTTTTCGTTGAGATTTAAGACTTAAAATACTGTTTTTCAGCTTTTTATTGTTATTCAGTGGTTTTTTATTCAGAACTGTTCAAAATATTTGAATTTTAATTTAGTAATAAATAATCAAGGTTTCATTAAAACCTTATTTTTGTGGTTCAATTTTATGGAACGATGACAGCACGAGACACTACAATTTTTAATTTGATTGATTTGGAAGAGCAACGCCAGTTGAATGGAATAGAGTTGATTGCTTCTGAAAACTTTACCAGTCCGGCCGTAATGGAGGCTACGGGATCGGTTTTAACCAACAAATATGCAGAAGGCTACCCAGGAAAACGTTACTATGGCGGATGTGAGGTGGTGGATCAAATAGAACAAATTGCGATAGATCGGGCCAAGGAATTGTTTGGCGCAGCCTATGCCAACGTTCAGCCGCATTCTGGTTCTCAGGCCAATACAGCGGTATTTCACGCATTTTTAAAGCCAGGGGATAAAATATTGGGGTTTGATTTGTCCCATGGAGGACATTTGACCCATGGTTCTCCCGTCAACTTTTCTGGTCGTTTGTACAAAGCTCATTTTTATGGGGTTCAGGAAGATACGGGAAGATTGGACTACGATAATATTTTGGCCATCGCCAAAGAGGTACAACCCCAGTTGATCATTGCAGGGGCTTCGGCTTACTCCAGAGATATCGATTTTAAAAGATTTCGCGACATAGCCGATGAAGTGGGTGCATTTTTATTGGCGGATATTTCACATCCCTCTGGAATGATCGCCACAGGATTGCTTTCCGATCCTATTCCTCATTGTCATGTGGTGACGACAACCACCCACAAGACCCTAAGAGGACCCAGAGGTGGACTGATTTTGATGGGTGAGGACTTTGATAACCCCTTTGGAATTGCGCTGAAAAATGGAACTTTACGAAAAATGTCTCATCTTTTGGACATGGCTGTTTTTCCTGGTAATCAGGGGGGGCCTTTGGAGCATGTGGTAGCGGCCAAAGCAGTTGCTTTTGGCGAAGCCTTAACACCTGGATTTAAGGCCTATATGGAACAGGTAAAAAAGAATGCCAATGCCATGGCAGAGGCTTTTGTCAAAAAAGATTACCACATCATTTCGGGAGGAACAGACAATCACATGATGTTGATCGACCTTCGGAATAAGGATATTACGGGAAAACTTGCTGAGCATGCACTGGTCAAAGCAGAAATTACTGCCAACAAAAACATGGTCCCTTTTGATAATAAATCTCCTTTTGTAACTTCTGGTATTCGTTTTGGAACCGCCGCAATTACTACTCGGGGACTGAAAGAAGCGGATATGGAGACCATAGTGAATCTTATCGATAGGGTAATTTCCAATCCCGAGGATGAAGAAAGTATTGAAGTTGTGGCAAAAGAGGTCCATCAACTGATGGAGGGCAGACCCCTTTTCAACAACTAGTTCTTCTGTTGTATTTTAAATCGATTTTTTAGAGTATAGTTATCCGCTTCAGTTACAGGATACATTATTATCCTTATTTCATTGTTTTCGATTTAAATTTATACCTTTAGTAACCAATTTATTATTAACCGGAAAATCGAATGACTTTTAGAAAATTCACACCCCTATTATATTTTTTAGGAGCTTTTGTGATGTCTCTTGGTGTAAAATATTTTACAAAAGATCAACCCAATAGTCAAACGATAGGTTTGGTTGCTGCTGTGGATGGAGAAAATACTTTTGAATCTATTCCAGAGCGCATCAGCTATAACTTTGATGTCAAACCCATACTTTCTGACAAATGTTATACTTGCCACGGTCCCGATCCCAAATCTGTTGAGGGTGATTTCAGGTTGGACATCAATGATCATTGGTATAGAACCAGTGAGGAGGATTCCAACAAACAGGTTATTTTTCCTGGAGAGATTAGCAAGAGTGAGTTGGTCGATCGGATTCGTTCCACCCGAGCTTCCCATCATATGCCTCCTCCAGAATCTAATTTGGAGTTGACCGAAAGAGAGAAGAAAATCATTGAAAAATGGATCGAGCAGGGCGCAGAATGGGATAGACACTGGGCCTATAACCCTCCTATAAAAAGAGCCCCCACAGCAAGTGATTTTGATGAATGGAGTAGTCATACCATTGACCGTTCTGTCGCTCGACAGATGGACAAAAAGGGATTAAAACCAGCCCCCAAGGCACCCAAAGAGATGCTTCTTCGACGCTTGTATTTTGATCTTATAGGGCTTCCGCCTTCGATCAGCGAAATTGATGCTTTCCTCGATGATGATAGCGAAAATGCCTACGAAAAGATCGTGGAGCGTTTACTTGAATCTTCCTCCTATGGAGAGCGGATGGCATCGATTTGGATGGACATTGCACGCTATGCCGATACCAACGGATATCAAGACGATACCGAGCGTTTTATGTGGCCTTGGCGCGATTGGGTAATTCACGCCTACAATAAAAACCTGTCCTATGACAAATTTGTGAGTTGGCAATTGGCTGGAGATCTTCTTCCCAATGCCACTAAAGAGCAGATTTTGGCAACGGGCTTCAATCGCAATCACATGATTACCCAAGAAGGGGGGGTGATTGAGGAAGAATACCGAGTGGAGTATGTGGCCGATCGAACGTCGACCACTGCCAAATCATTTATGGGACTGACCATGGAGTGTGCGCGTTGTCACGACCACAAATACGATGAACTCACCCAAAAAGATTTTTTTAACCTGTACAGCTTTTTCAATCGATTGGAGGAAAAAGGCAGAATCGGTTATCAAGAAGTCGCTTCCCCCAAAATCAAATTGAATAAAGAACTGGTCAACAGCGAGCTTGCTTTTGTAAGGTGGCCCGACAGCATTCCCGAGGTGGAGGTAATGGTGATGGAAGAGGTTGAGGATTTACGCAACACCTATATTCTCAATCGAGGTTCCTACGACGCTCCAACCGAGCATAAAGTCGAAGGGGGAATGCCCAACAATATTTTGAACTTTGACGCTGATTTGCCTAAGAATAGATTGGGGCTAACACAGTGGCTTTTTGATTCCAAAAACCCTTTAACCGCAAGGGTAGCGGTCAATAATCTATGGCAACAGTTGTTTGGTATGGGCATCGTAGCCACACCCTCCGATTTTGGAAATCAAGGGGCATTGCCCACCCATCCAGAATTATTGGATTGGTTGGCCGTGACTTTTATGGAGGAAGGCTGGGATACCAAAAAGATGCTCAAACGAATCGTTATGTCAGCCACGTATCAACAGTCGAGTAAACCCTCGGCCTTACAGTTGAGGATTGATCCCAAAAATCAATATTTGTCTATTTT
The DNA here is from genome assembly GCA_009936675.1 of Bacteroidota bacterium. Taxonomy (GTDB): domain Bacteria; phylum Bacteroidota; class Bacteroidia; order Flavobacteriales; family Flavobacteriaceae; genus UBA8316. The sequence goes on along the minus strand of JAACDY010000010.1, from coordinate 804 downwards.
TCCTAGACAAAAACTTACAGCGGAGATGATCAGAGACAATCTGTTGGTGAGCAGTGGCTTGTTTATGGACAAAATAGGAGGTCCCAGCGTCAAACCCTATCAGCCTCCGGGGTTGTGGGATGAATTGACAGGCGGGAGCACTTCCAATTCCCTCAAGCGATACATCATGTCATCCAACGGAAATCAATACCGCAGAAGTCTGTACACCTATTGGAAAAGAACGGTTCCACCTCCGGGTATGATTACATTCGATGCTTCCACCAGAGACTATTGTACTGTGGAACGACAGAAAACCAGCACTCCATTACAGTCGCTGATTTTGCTCAATGACCCACAGGTTCAAAATGCCGCTGAGGCCATTGCCGCCTTGATTCTAGATGGTAAAATCAAAAAAGATAAAGACCGTATTATTAGTCTTCATCGCAGAATAACTGGACGTATTCCCAGCCGAAAGGCATTGTCCGATATGATTGACTATTTGGAGACTGTGGTGGAAATTCACGAGGAAAAAACCAACGAATTGAATGAAAGGGATTTGGAATTGAAAAGTTATACCTCTTTGGCTCTTCTGATTTATAATTTGGATGAAACTTCCCAGAAAAGTTAGAATATGCAAGAATTAAACAAATATTTTCAAAACAACAACCGACGTCATTTCTTAAAAAACTTAGGCTTTGGTATCGGCGGACTGGCATTAGGGAGTTTACTTGATCCAATGGGTATGAGTGGATCCAACTCCATCGGACCCCAGTTACAGGCAGGGCCATTGCCGCTCCCGCATTTTGCCCCCAAGGCAAAAAGGGT
>JAACDY010000104.1 GCA_009936675.1 Bacteroidota bacterium | reverse complement strand
TTAAAAGATGCATTGATATGGGCTTCGCCAAAAGCTTCTACAATGACTTTACGTTTTTTGGTGGTTACTTTTGCCATAGTTAATTCCTATTATTTAGTGGCTTTCTTTTTGTTTGCAACAGTCTTCCTTTTCCCTTTTCGGGTTCTAGAATTGTTTTTGGTACGTTGACCTCTCAAAGGCAAGCCTGTTCTGTGACGAATCCCTCTGTAACAACCGATATCCATCAAACGCTTGATGTTCAATTGTAACTCAGATCGCAATTCACCTTCAATTTTAAAACTTCCAACAGTCTCACGAATTCTTCCGGTTTCTTCATCTGTCCAATCGGAAACTTTGGTGTCTTCACTGACTTTGGAAATTGCCAATATCTCTTGAGCGCGGCTTCTACCGATACCATAGATATAGGTGAGTGCAATAACGCCTCTCTTTTGTTTGGGAATGTCTACTCCTGATATTCTAGCCATAATCTAACCTTGTCTTTGTTTGAATCGAGGGTTTTTTTTGTTGATCACATACAAACGCCCTTTTCTACGGACGATCTTGCAATCCACACTTCGTTTTTTTAAGGAAGCTCTTACTTTCATTTTTCTATTTTAAAATCTATAAGTGATCCTTGCTTTTGATAAATCGTAAGGACTCATTTCTAATTTAACTTTATCTCCGGGCAACAACTTGATATAGTGCAAACGCATTTTTCCGGATATATGAGAGGTCACAACGTGTCCGTTTTCAAGTTCCACCCGAAACATCGCATTCGATAATGCTTCGATGATGGTACCTTCTTGTTCTATTGCTGCTTGCTTTGCCATATTATATTGTTCCTGCTCTTCTGTTTCTACTGGTTTTGGACATCAATCCATCATAATGGCGATTCAACAAATAAGAATTCACCTGTTGGATCGTATCAATGGCAACCCCTACCATAATCAGTAAGGAAGTACCACCATAAAACAAGGCCCAACCTTGTTGCATCCCTATCAATTTTACCACCACTGCTGGGAAAACTGCAATGGCTGCCAAATACAATGATCCGGGAAAAGTTATGTGAGACATCACCGTATCCAAGAACTCTGAAGTCTCATTTCCAGGACGAATACCTGGAACAAAACCACCACTTCTTTTCAGATCATCGGACATCTTATTGGTCGGTACGGTAATCGCAGTGTAGAAATAAGTAAAAATGATGATCAACACAGCAAATAATATATTATACCACAATCCGAAGATGTCAGAAAAGTTGGTTTGCAACCACTGACCCACAGTAGAATCCCCGAAAGCACCACCCAAATAGGCCGGAGCAAACATCAGTGCCTGAGCAAAGATGATGGGCATCACACCAGAAGCATTTAATTTTAAAGGGATGTACTGTCTTGACCCAAATACATTTTTCTCATTGGTTCCTGCAGCAGTTCGGCGTGCGTATTGGACGGGAATCTGTCTTACGGCCATTACCAGAAGAACACTCAATAATATGATCACTACCCACAATACCAATTCGATCAAAATCATCATCAATCCACCATTGTTTTCAGAAACACGAGATACAAATTCTTGCGTAAAAGAAAGGGGAAGGTTGGCGATGATACCTACCATAATCAGTAAGGAAATACCGTTACCGATTCCTTTATCGGTTATTTTTTCTCCAAGCCACATAGCAAAGATGGTTCCAGTAACCAAAATGATTACAGAAGAAATCATAAACAATGGGCCTCTACCAATCACAAAGGCACTGTCGGGTACACCCAAAGCGGAAAGGCCATACAAGTAGGCGGGTGCTTGAACCACACAAATCAATATGGTCAACCATCGAGTGATTTGCGTTCTTTTTTTGTTGCCACTCTCACCCTCTTTTTGAAGTTTTTGCAAATAGGGAACTGCAATTCCCATCAGTTGAACTACAATAGAAGCAGAGATATAGGGCATAATTCCCAAAGCAAAAACAGAAGCGTTGGCAAAAGCTCCTCCCGTAAAGGCGTTGAGAATTCCCAACAAACCTCCTCCATCAGTTCGGTTGGCCAATTCTGCCAATTGAACCGAATCAATTCCGGGTAGAACCACTTGAGCCCCCAAACGATAAACCAACAAAAGGGTCAAGGTGGTAACAATACGTCCACGCAACTCTTCGATGTTGTAAATGTTTAAAATGGTCTCAATAAATTTCTTCATTTGTATTGATTATAGGGTAACGGCTTCACCACCTGCTGCCTCAATTGCTGCTTTTGCAGTAGCTGAGAATTTGTGGGCAGATACTTTTAAAGGGGATTCCAATTTACCCCTGCCTAATATTTTTACCAATTCGTTTTTTCCAGCCAAACGCAATTCGACCAATTTATCAAACGTAACCTCTTTTGTGACCTTCTTTTCTTCTGCAAGATTTTGAAGGGTATCCAAGTTGATCCCTTTATAGGCAACTCTGTTGATGTTTTTGAATCCAAATTTTGGAACACGTCTTTGCAAAGGCATCTGACCACCTTCAAATCCAATCTTTTTGGAATATCCCGATCTGGACTTGGCTCCTTTGTGACCTCTTGCTGCTGTTCCACCTTTTCCGGAACCTTCACCACGGCCCAACCGTTTGCCTTGTCTTTGGGTAGAACCCTCTGCTGGTTTTAAATTTTCTAAACTCATCTTTAAACTTCTGTGGTTTTAACCAAATGTTTTACTTTGTCGATCATTCCAAGAATGTTGGGAGTTGCCTCGTGGGTAACCTCTTTTCCAATCCCTCTTAAACCCAATGCTTCCAAGGGTCTTTTTTGGGACTGCATTCTTTTGATGCTGCTTTTGACTTGCGTAACTTTTATCTTGGCCATGATCTAAATTCTTATCCGTTAAATACTTTTTCCAAACTGATTCCTCTTTGTTTGGCAATGGTTTGAGGGCTTCTCAGTTG
>JAACDY010000103.1 GCA_009936675.1 Bacteroidota bacterium | reverse complement strand
GTCAACTTCTGCCTGAGAGAAGTCCGGGTTTAGAGTGATGTCTAAGTTAAGGGAGGAGGTCAAATTGAATTTGACATCAGCCCCTGCTTTAATTTCTTGGTTTGTTGTCCCCTTTTGAGGACTGTCCATTTCGCCAGAGAGGTAGGGAATGAAGGAAATGTTAGAACCTTGGGTAGGTGGAGGGTTGTCCCATTCTAATACTCCAGAATAGGCCATCGTTATGGATGGAAACTGACGGGGAACCGGAGTCCATCCCGACTTTTCACTGGCTTTTAGATCCAAACGACTAAAACTGATACCCCACTGTTCCAAATTGTAATTGTAACGAATAGATTTGAATGGAATGGCGATTTCTGCCGTCCATTTTTTCTCATCGAAAGCTACCTCTGAATACCATTTGGTATCCCAATTCAGGTCAACACTCCGACCGTCATACATGGTGCCGTCCCACTGTGCACCATAGGCATTGAGTCCAAAAGCGAAACCAGTTGTCATGTTATTAAAGGGGTCAATGGCCACCAAAAAATTGTCGTTCTTCCCAAAACTAAAATCCCTTTTGTAAGATTCTACCACATAATCTCCTTTTATGGTATTGTTAAAGAAAATGACAGCGAGGTAAATGTTTTTGTCATCATATGCCATCCTTACCTCCGAAAACTGGGTGGCTTTTCGGTCGTCTTGTGGGAGGATCATGGAAAAATTTTCGGCTACATCTGCTAGCTCCCAAATGCTTTCGTCTAAGTGTCCGTCCAGGACGATTTCCTCCGATATTTTTCCAATTTTTAGGACGTAGTCATTATTGATTTTTTGACCCCAAACGGTTTGAATAACAAACAGCAAAAGCAAGAAGACTAAAATTTTATGATGATAAAAAGTCATAAGTATAGGTTTATTGATACCATTGATTCATTGGGTTTTTACATATGTCTTGCATCAGTTCACTGATTTTATCCGTTACATCATCAAAAAACTTTTTTCCTTTTGCAGGATTTGATTTTTGGGGGTTGCCTGTTCCGGTATCCTCGGAAATTTCGGACCATTTTCTTTCTTTCCAAGCCCATTTTTCACGAAATCCTTTGATGACGTTTTTCTTTTCTTTGCCCATTCCGGCCTCGGAAAGGGGTAAAACCAACTCAGGCTTTATGTGCATCATGATGCTGGTTTCCATTTCATCGGCATGATCTCCTTCTTCTTCAAAGTATTGCGACTTGTCCAAGGCTTGAAACCAATTACAAGTACTCAACATCATTTCGGGGAAATCCAAACCCAATTCTCTCAGAATGGTTTTAAAATCATTTCCCCCATGACTGTTAAGGAGCAGGAATTTTTTTAGGCCTTGACGGTTGAGTACAGTCAAAACATCTTTGAGTACCGCCATTTGTGAACTGGGACTCATATTCATGTCCAAATAAATATCCGTTTGTCCAGTGTTGACTCCAAAGGGAATGGTGGGTAAAACAACCACTTTGGCACCTTTTTCCCATGCTTTTTTTCCCGATTCAGCCGCTATGGCATCGGCTTCATAGACATCGGTTCCATAAGGTAAATGATAATTGTGGGCTTCGGTTGCCCCCCATGGTAAAACCGCCAAATCAAAGCGTTGGGTTTTTAAATTTTTCCAATGACATTCGGATAGAATATAGGGTCTCATCGTCTACTAATTTACACTATAATTTTAAACCGAATAAATCCATTTAACTACTTTAAACAGAAAAAAGGAGACGCATAAAATTTATTTTTTTTGAAAAGGAATCTGTTCCATTATATATTCAATGGTTTTAAGGCGAGCCTGGGTTTTAGGGTTGGCATTGATGATTTTCCAGGGTGCTTCAGGGGTGTTGGTTTTATCAAACATCTCCTCCTTGTAGTGGGTGTAGTCGTCCCACAATTCTTGTCCCTTTAGGTCAACGGGACTGAATTTACATTGCTTGAGGGGTTGTTGAGCCGAGAATCAAAAAGTTTTTTTTGTTCTTCTTTGGAAATGGAAAACCAAAATTTGATCAGTTTGACATTGTCTTCATAAAGCAAGTGTTCAAATTCTGTGACTTGTACCATAAATTTTTGATATTGCTCTTTGGTACAAAATCCCATTACGGGTTCTACTACCGCCCTGTTGTACCAACTGCGATCAAAAAACACCAGTTTCCCAGGGTTGGGAAGTTGTTTGATGTACCGCCTGAAATACCATTGTCCTTGTTCCACCGGAGTGGGTTTGGCCAAAGCCACCACTCTGGAGCTTCGCGGGTTGAGGTGTTCTTTAAACCGTTTGATGGCGCCCCCTTTTCCAGAGGCATCTCGCCCTTCAAAAATAACCGCAACACGATGTTGGTGTCGGGCAACCCACTGCTGGAGGTTGACCATTTCACTTTGCAGTTGAGCCAATTCTTCAAGCTAACGGTAGTTGGTCATGGCATCACTGATGTCTACACCACGACTCTTGGCGATTTTGACCAGATCCTTTCGGGTTTTGATCTGTAGAAAATCTTCTTCAGAAAAACTTTTGTTGAGAGATTTTTGGGACATTAAGTAGGTTATTTAGCAAATATTCGAGTGTCTAATTTGGTTAATTAAATATAGCAATAATAGATAAGCTGGGGATTTTTTCTCCATAAAAGGATTTATTATCTTGTAATCAAATACCTACTTATGCTGGTCTCCGTATATGGAAGCGCTGTTTTTGGCGTGGATGCGCAACGCATCACTATCGAAGTCAATATTGACAAGGGCATTGGTTACCATTTGGTGGGATTGCCCGACAATGCAGTTAGGGAGAGTAACTTTCGAATTGCCGCTGCACTCAAAAACATTGGCTACAAACACCCAGGGAAAAAAATCACCCTCAACATGGCTCCTGCCGATTTGCGTATGGAAGGTTCGGCCTATGACCTGCCCCTTACTCTTGGGATTTTGGCAGCCTCTGGTCAAATCAATGCTCCGAATATAGGAGATTATGTTTTGATGGGTGAGTTGGCCTTAAATGGAAAAATTCGACCCATCAAAGGAGCTTTACCCATTGCCATTCAGGCGCTTAAAGATGGTTTTAAGGGGATTTTACTACCCAAGGAAAACGAAAGGGAAGCGGGAATCGTAAAAGGTTTGGACGTTTACGGCATGGAAAACATTACGGAGGTTATCGCTTTTTTTGAAGGCAGGGAAGTTTTTCAACCGCTGGTGATTGATACCCGTGAGGCTTTTGCCCAACAATTAAAATATCCAGAACACGATTTCTCAGACGTCAAGGGACAAGAAACCATCAAACGCTGTATGGAAATTGCCGCGGCAGGAGGACACAATATCATCCTTATTGGGCCGCCCGGAGCAGGAAAAACCATGCTGGCCAAACGCTTGCCCTCCATACTGCCTCCCATGACATTGGAAGAGGCATTGGAAACCACCAAAATTCATTCCGTGGTAGGGAAGATCAAAAATCAAGGCTTGATCAGTGTACGCCCCTTTCGATCGCCTCACCATACCATTTCCGATGTAGCACTGGTAGGAGGGGGACAATACCCCCAGCCAGGGGAGATTTCCATGGCCCACAATGGGCTGCTTTTTTTGGATGAATTGCCCGAGTTCAAGCGTTCTGTTTTGGAAGTAATGCGACAACCTTTGGAAGATCGTGAAGTGACCATTTCTCGAGCCAAGTTTACCGTTACCTATCCCGCTTCTTTTATGTTGGTGGCCAGTATGAACCCCAGTCCCTCCGGCTATTTTAATGATGGCAAAAGTGGATCGGTTACCCCCTTTGAAATGCAACGCTATCTGGGTAAAATTTCCGGACCGCTGCTGGATCGTATTGACCTGCATGTGGAAGTGGAACCCGTCCCCTTCGAAAAATTGTCTGAGACCCGCCCTGCGGAATCCTCAGCAGCCATTCGAAACCGAGTGAATGAAGCGCGAAAGCTCCAAACCCAACGTTTTAAAAACAGCAAAAACACCCATTAAAATGCCCAAATGAGTAGCCGGCAGATCAGAAAATATTGTTCCCTAGATCAGGAATCTTCATCACTACTTAAATCTGCAATGGAACGTTTGTCCTTGTCTGCCCGTGCCTATGATCGCATCCTAAAAGTGTCTCGAACTTTGGCCGATTTGGAGGGGAAAGAAAATGTCAATTCAGACCATATTGCCGAAGCGAATCAGTACAGAAGTTTGGATCGGGAAGGTTGGTTGAGTTAGCAGAAGTTTATTTACTTTTGAAAATAAACTTCGTCAAAAGGAACCCTAAACCTTGGACCGTAAATCCCTTTTGGTGTTCGGACACCACAACCGATGATCATACTGATCTCTGCTGCTTTGGGCAGGCCTAATATTTTTTTGACCCGGCGGGAATCAAAGCCCTCCATGGTACAGGTATCGTAGCCATATGCTGACATACTTACCAAAAAATTTTGAGCGGCAAGAGCCGTGCTTTTATGGGCGACCACTCGCATGTCAGATTTTTTTACCTGTCGGTAAACCACCTTGTTAACGCCTTTAAGGAAAGTAGAGATGTGATTGATCCAACCCCTTAAATTTCCAACCCCATAGATTTTGGGGAGGATCTTTTGATAATAGGAAATGGCACCTTTGGCTTTTTTTTCGTCTTTGTTTTTTGATTTTTCTTGTTCCGATTTTATAAAAACCACATTGGAGGCAATCCTTTTTTTCCAAAGGTCTTTCCTCACCACAGGAATGACAAACTGCTTGGCTGTTTTGGCTGCGGGCTGATTAAAACAAGCTGTTGAGATTCTTTTGATTACTTCAGCATCAGTAATGTGATAAAATTCCCAAAGCTGAAGGTTGCTGCTGTTGGGAGCAAGTGTACCCTGCTCTATGCATTTTCTGACAAGGGCAACCTCAATTTCTTTTTCTTTGTCAAAGACCCTGACCGAGCGTCTATAGTCAATGGCTTCACTTACTTTCTTTTCAGACATTAAATATTTTTTAATAAAAATTTCAACAAAGATAAGGACTTTGGATAAGGTGCATAGCGTCCGGGGATGTCAAACCAAAACCCGCGTTTGATGACCGGTTTTTCGTGAGAGAAATTTTTAAAACTGTACTTCCCGTGATAGGCACCCATACCACTGTGACCCACACCTCCAAAGGGCAGGTTGTCATTGGCAAATTGGATGATCGAATCATTGGCGACCCCACCTCCAAAGGAATAGCGTTGGAAGAGTTGATTGATGAATTTTTTCCTTTTGGAAAATACATAGAAAGCCAACGGACGCTCCCTGACGGATAAGATTTTGTGAATTTCATCCTCTGTTTTGTAGGAGATGATGGGCAAAATCGGACCGAATATCTCTTCTTGCATCAATTCACTGTCCAAGGGAGGATTATCGACCAAGGTAGGGCCAAAGAAAAATTCCTTTTCATCCGTTTGTCCACCGAAAATAATGTTTTGATTGCTCAGCGAATCTTTTAATTTATTGAAATGCTTTTGGTGAGCGATACGGCCATAGTCGGCAGAATCTTGTTGATTTTCTCCAAAAGCTTTTTTGATTTGTACGATCAACTCTTGGGTCAATCGATCTTTTATTTTTTCGTCAACCAGCAGATAGTCTGGAGCGATACAAGTCTGACCTCAGTTGAGAAAGTTACCCCAGACAATCCTTTTGGCTGTAATACCAATAGGCGCTGTTTCGTCAACGATACACGGACTTTTCCCTCCCAACTCCAAAGTCGAAGGAGTAAGGTGTTCGGCGGCAGCCTTGGCCACAATCTTTCCGATGGAGGTGCTTCCGGTAAACATGATGTAATCCCATTTTTTTTGGAGTAAAGCAGTAGCTGTGGAAGCATCTCCCTCTAACACAACAACATGACTGGGATCAAAAACATTTTCAATGATTTCTTTGATGATTCTTCCAGTAAATGGTGCAAATTCTGATGGTTTTAGTACTACTGTATTTCCCGCTGCAATCGCGCCCACCAATGGAGTTACTGCCAATTGAAAAGGATAGTTCCATGGACTGATGATCAATATATTTCCATAAGGCTCCGGCAGTATATAATCTTTGGAAGGGAAATTGATCAAACTGCTTTTGACCCGATGGGGTCGGTTCCAAAGGGGGAGCATTTTGATCATTTTGCTGATCTCCTTTTCCACCAATACCGTTTCGGAAGTCATTGACTCAAAGCCCGATTTCCTCAAGTCCTTGTGTAGCGCCTCATAGATGTCCTTTCCCCGCTTAACAATCTCTTTTTTTAGTGCCTTTAGCTTTTTGATTCTAAAAGCTGTGGGAAGGGTAGCCTGAGTGTCGAAAAACACTTTTTGCTTTTGATGCAAATTATCAATTACTTTTTCGGATTTATTTTTCATTGTTTGGTATTTTTGGGGCTTGAATTTCATAAATATAACTCAAATTGATTTCTTTTAATTTTTTGTTGGTTTGAATGTATTATTAAACACCAGCTAAATGACTTATAATCATACAATTACATTGATTTAAATTAATTTGGGCATAGTGAAAAATAATTGAGAAATCACGGCTAAAGGTTGTTAGCCACTAAATTAGCATCAAATTCGTATTATGGCACTCAATAAATACAGTCAACGTGTAACACAGGATCCCACCCAACCTGCGGCGCAAGCCATGCTTCATGCCATTGGCATGACCGACGAGGATTTTGAAAAACCATTAATTGGTGTTGCCAGTACGGGTTATGAGGGTAATCCTTGTAACATGCACCTAAATGATTTGTCGGTTCATGTCAAAGAAGGCATTGCACCTCATCAAATGTTGGGATTGATTTTCAATACCATCGGAGTGAGCGACGGAATCTCAATGGGAACCCCCGGCATGCGTTTTTCACTACCTTCAAGGGATGTGATCGCTGATTCGGTTGAAACCGTCGTTCAAGCCATGTCCTATGATGGCGTAGTTACTGTGGTAGGATGTGACAAAAACATGCCTGGAGCTTTGATGGCCATGTTGCGACTCAACCGCCCTGGCATACTGGTCTATGGAGGAACCATAGCCTCGGGATGTGTCAGAGACAAGGAATTGGATGTGGTTTCCGCTTTTGAAGCTTGGGGAGAAAAAGTAGCGGGTAAAATTGACGAAAACGAATACCAAAAGGTGATCCGTAATGCCTGTCCTGGTGCCGGAGCTTGCGGAGGGATGTACACCGCAAACACCATGGCTTCTGCTATAGAGGCTTTGGGGATGTCATTGCCCTACAGTTCTTCCAATCCTGCCGTTAGTAAAGAAAAAACAGAAGATTGTAAAGCCGTTGGTGTAGCCATGAAACATCTCATTGAAAAGGATTTGAAACCCTTGGATATCGTGACCAAAAAATCCCTTCAAAACGCCTTGCGATTGATCGCCGTTTTGGGAGGATCTACCAATGCCGTTTTACACTTTTTGGCCATTGCTCATGCCGCCAATATAGATTTGACCATTGATGATTTTCAAAAAATAAGTGATACAACCCCTTTTCTTGCCGATCTTAAACCCAGTGGAAAATATCTGATGAAAGATCTTCATGCCATTGGAGGAATACCTGCGGTGTTAAAATTCATGTTGGAAAACGATATGCTCCACGGAGACTGTATGACCATCACTGGCAAAACCTTGGCAGAAAATTTAGCAAGCTTAGACCCACTCAAAGAAGAACAAGACTTGATCCGACCTTTGAACAATCCCATCAAACCCACTGGCCACATAAGAATCTTAAAAGGCAACTTGGCCTCTGAAGGTTCTGTAGCCAAAATTACTGGTAAAGAGGGACTTAAGTTTGTAGGTCCTGCTCGAGTTTTCGAAGGAGAGTATGATGCCAATGCAGGAATAGGAGCCGGAAAAGTCAAAAAAGGAGATGTGGTGGTCATTCGATACGAAGGCCCAAAAGGAGGTCCGGGAATGCCCGAAATGTTGAAACCAACTGCTGCCATCATGGGAGCCGGATTGGGAAAAGAAGTGGCCTTGATCACCGATGGTAGATTCTCTGGTGGAACCCACGGTTTTGTGGTAGGTCACATTGTGCCTGAGGCCCAAGAAGGCGGTGTCATTGCTTTGTTACAAGACGGCGACATCATCACCATTGATGCCGAAACCAATACCCTGAGTGTAGATCTGTCCGATCAAGAAATCGAAAAAAGAAAAAACAACTGGGTACAACCTCCCTATAAGTTTTCTAAGGGCGTATTGTACAAATACATAAAAAGCGTTTCGACAGCCTCTGAGGGTTGTGTAACAGATAATTAATGAGATGAAAACAAAAGAACAAATCGCCTTGCAAGAGGTAGAAAGCGAAAGCATGAAAATTTCCGGTGCAGAAGCAGTTATAAGATGTCTTTTGGCCGAGGGAGTAGATCTGATCTACGGCTATCCTGGTGGAGCGATCATGCCAGTCTATGACGAATTGTATAAGTTTCAAGATGAATTAAATCACGTATTGACCCGACACGAACAAGGGGCGACGCATGCCGCACAAGGATATGCCAGAACTTCTGGAAAGGTGGGGGTAGCCATTGCAACTTCTGGACCCGGAGCAACCAATTTGGTAACAGGGATTGCCGATGCACAAATCGACTCTACACCCATGGTTTGTATTACTGGTCAAGTGGGGTCTCACCTTTTGGGTTCCGACGCTTTTCTAGAAACCGATATCATCGGGATTTCTACACCCGTGACCAAATGGAATTATCAGATTACTAAAGCCTCAGAAATTCCTGAAATTTTTGCCAAGGCTTTTTATATTGCCCGATCTGGAAGACCCGGACCGGTCTTGATCGATATTACCAAAGACGCACAGTTCGATACTTTCGATTTTACCTATCAAAAATGTAAAGGGGTACGAAGTTATAAGCCTGTTACTGCTTTGGATACCCATGCGGTAACACAGGCTGCCGAGTTGATCAACCAAGCCAAAAAGCCTTTCATCGTCTGGGGGCAAGGCGTCATATTGGGAAGTGCGGAGGAGGAATTTAAAACCTTTGTCGAAAAGTCGGGGATTCCCGCCGCTTGGACCATACTGGGACTATCTGCATTGCCCACTGCCCACCCACTCAATGTAGGTATGGTAGGAATGCACGGTAATTACGGGCCCAATTTGCTGACCAATGAATGCGATTTACTCATTGCAGTTGGGATGCGATTCGACGATAGGGTAACCGGAAATTTGGAAACTTATGCCAAGCAGGCTAAAATCATTCACTTTGAAATTGACCCTGCCGAAATCAATAAAAATGTAATGGCCGATGTTCCTGTTTTGGGAGACTGTAAAGAAAGTTTACAAGCTTTGATTCCGATGGTTCAAAAAAAATCCCACGACCAATGGTTGGGGCGTTTTGACGAATTGATGAAAGTGGAGGTTGAAGAGGTAATCGACAAGGATTTACGTCCCGAAAAAGAGGGCTTAACCATGGGAGAAGTCATTGTTTCTATCAATAAACATACCCAAGGAGATGCTGTTTTGGTGACCGATGTGGGTCAACACCAAATGGTGGCTTGCCGCTATACCAACTTTGTTCGCTCCAGAAGTAATGTCACCTCAGGTGGATTGGGAACCATGGGCTTTGCCCTACCCGCTGCCTTGGGGGCAAAAATGGGTGCTCCCGAAAGAGAAGTCGTTGCCGTAATCGGCGATGGGGGTTATCAAATGACCATACAAGAATTGGGAACCATTTTCCAAACCCAAGCCGCTGTAAAAATTGTTGTTCTCAACAATGAGTTTTTGGGAATGGTAAGACAATGGCAGCAATTGTTTTTTGACAAACGTTATGCCTCAACCGAAATGGTAAACCCCGATTTTGTTGCCATAGCAAAAGGCTATTACTTAGACGCTAAAAAAGTTGACAAAAGAGAAAATCTCGATGCTGCGGTAGCAGAAATGATCGCTTCCGATAAACCCTATTTCTTGGAGGTATGTGTTGAAAAAGAAGACAATGTATTTCCTATGATTCCAACTGGAGCCTCGGTTTCTGATATACGTCTTAAATAATCAATCAATAATGGATAAAATTTTCACCATTTCGATATATTCCGAAAACAACGTGGGCTTGTTAAATCGCATCTCTGCCATTTTTCTAAAGCGTCATATCAATATTGAAAGCTTGACAACTTCTCAGTCTGAAATTAAAGATGTTTTCAGATTCATCATCATCGTCAAAGTTTCGGAAGATAAAGTCAAAAAGCTCATCAAGCAAATAGAAAAGCAGGTCGATGTGATCAGGGCTTTTTACCACACCGATGAGGAAACCATTTTTCAAGAGAGCGCACTTTACAAAGTCAAATCCAGCGCTTTGTTTGAAGAACGACACATTCAGAACATCATTAAAGAAAGTCATGCCAACATCGTTACCGTTTCTCCTGAGTATTTTGTCATAGAAAAAACAGGATTCCGAAATGAAACCGATCGTTTGTATCAAGATCTAGCACCCTTTGGTTTACTTCAATTTGTCCGATCGGGACGAATTTCGGTTACAAAATCCAAAATGGGAATCAGCGAGATCCTCAAAAAATTTAAAACAGATAATTAACAAAAAATCCATCATTACAATGGCCAATTATTTCAATCAACTTTCATTAGCACAAAAATTAGATCAACTAGGGCAATGCCGCTTTATGGACCAGTCGGAGTTTGATCAAGGCGTTGATGCGCTTAAAGGGAAAAAAATCGTAATCGTAGGATGTGGTGCTCAAGGGCTCAACCAAGGCC
>JAACDY010000102.1 GCA_009936675.1 Bacteroidota bacterium | reverse complement strand
TACGCTTGCTCCTCCTCTTGGGCTCGAACCAAGGACCCTCTGATTAACAGTCAGATGCTCTAACCAACTGAGCTAAGGAGGAAATTGGACGCAAATATAAAACTATCCCATGAAAAAATTGAAATTTTTTAGCAGATAAATTTTTTATTGTATTTCCCTTTTTTTCTGTTTTTCAAAAGGCAAGCCCAAAGCCAATATTACCGACGAACATTCCGTTTTCTGAAATGCCATTAATTTCCGGGATTTCACTGCTGCTTGGCTCTGAATAGCTAGAGTCAGAATTATCAACGGCCCTAAAGTTTAGTGTTTTTGGGATGTCCCCAAAACCATAACCCATTTCAATTCTAAAATAAAAAGCACCTCCTGTTTTCAGTCCAAGTCTGAGATTAGTCGTTCTCATATCCACTTTTCCATTTCCCGAACCTTTGGAGCCATTCTCCAAAGCAACATTCATAAAATTTACTTTATAACTCAGGTTAGAATGACTCAGGCCCATATACACACCCTTGCTTCTTTCTTTGAAAAAATAGGATATACCCCATTCAGAAAAACGAAATTGGGCATCTTCGTTATTCTTCTCATACGAATATTGAGAATAGTCAAAATAGGGTGCAAAGTGATTGTTGAAAAATGGAAGCGTGTACTGTGCACCTACAACAGTCATATAGGGTGCCCCAAATTTTATACCTGCTGAAAATCTTTTGAGAAGGTCATCTTCAACGGCCAATGAGTCTTTTTCTGGAGGATGAGCCCTAAATCTAAACATCTCTTGGTTATTGTTGCTCAGTCCAAATAGGGGAACCATCAACAAAAGCAAAAACCCTTTCTTCATTTCAATTTTTTATTACAATATATAAAATTCAAAAAAACCAAAGGTTTTCCCCCTGAGTGGAGGCAAGTGGATTATTGGTAATTATTATGACCATATAAGTTAAAATAATTAAAAATCTGTGATTGATGTGTCTTAAAATATTAATATTGTATTGTAAAATGTTGTCAATACAATTGTTTGACTTTAGTATCTGATCGTTCTTTGCCCTGCCATTGTTGAATTGGTTTTTTCATTTGGTTTTTATAGTTATTTGTTTTTAATGGTAGGGTCAAAGGCGTTCAATTCCATCCCATAGTATTGTGATTAAAAATCCCTCCGCTAGGGAGGGTCATCAATTTTGATCTTTCAAAAATATTATTCTTGGGTGATTTCTATTTTATCATTCAAAACAAGATAGATCGGAACAAGAGGCAATACGGCCAAGATGATGTGAAAATATTGGGCAACATCTGGAACATCACTGACTTGGACTATATAAACACCAAATATATTGATCAAACTCAAGCAAACATAGACTTTTACTGCCGCCGACTTGGCTATTTTGCTCCCATCATATGGAAGCTTGTTGGGTAGGGCCAGTGAAATTTGGATCATCCACAAGAATGCTGTGGCCAAATGAATGGGTGCCGGATCCTTGGCGAAAAAACTAAATTCAGAGGTCACGACTACCAAGCCAAACAGAAAATACCCCAAGTTGAAAAAGACTCGATTCCTTCTTAGAAGTCCATAAAGGGTTAACAATACGCATACAGATGCGACAATAATTTGTGGTAACATATCAATTGATTTTTGGTTTATCTTATTAAAGATATAAAAAAACAGAATTGTGTGCCAAAAACATATCGTTCAGAATGTTAGGATCTGATTCTTTCACCATTCAAGGGACAGAAGAACACCCCTAAACAGTTTTTTTCACCTTCTACTATAGTTTTGAAAACAGACATATTTTTTTAAACTCTGTAACTAAGAAAATCTTCCTAATTTTAGGAAGATGGATTTAAGTTAAAAATGAAGATGTATTGTAATACAAAGCAACTGTTGATTTTAATTTTATTGTTGTTGATGTTGTCGGCTTGTGGTTCCTCAAGCCCAAAAACCCCGGAATACCTTTTTAGGGCCAGTATGTTGGTAAAAGAGAATCATACTTGGTACAAAGCCTTTATCCATTTTGGAAAGTTGATCGAAGAACGCTCCAACGGTCGAATGAAATTGGAGGTTTACCCATCTGAACAGTTGGCCAAAGAACTCGAAGCCATCCGTTTGATCAAGACAGGAGTCATCGACATGACCATCTCGGCGGGTTCCTTGACCAATTTTGCCGAAATACTCACCTTTTCCGATATGCCGTTTTTACTCAAAGACACCCTTGCGATGCACAAACTCATCAATAGTGCTATCGGCAAGCGAATCGAAAGGGAGATGATAGAAAAAATCGGACTGCGTCCCTTGGGCTATTTCCAAAGAGGGGAGCGGCATTTGACCTCCAACAGACCCATCAAGCATCCCGACGATCTGCAAGAATTAATCATCAGAGTACCCAACGCTCCATCCTATGTGGTGGCTTGGAAAGCATTGGGTGCCAAACCCACTCCTATGGCTTTTTCCGAGGTGTTTTCCTCCCTTCAACAAGGAACTATTGAGGCACAGGAAAATCCTTTTGCGATGATCAAAAATGCGGGATTTAGTGAAGTTCAAAAATACCTCAACCTTACTGGACATCTCATTACTTGGGGGTATCCGTTGGTTGGGGAAAAACAATTCCAAAGTTTGCCAAAAGACCTTAAAACTATTTTTTTACAAGCAGCCAAGGAAATGCAAGCTTATGAACATCGATTATTTTTAAGCAACGAATCCAAAGTCCAAAAACAATTAAAAGATGAAGGGATGATTTTTGTGGAGGTGGACAAAACTGCCTTCATGGAAAATGGGGAACAAGCCGTTTATGAAAGTTTATCGCCCGAGATGCAAGAAGTTTATAAATCCATAAAAAAAATCACTCAATGAGTTTTAAAATCTTCTTCTCCAAGTTTTTAAAATACGGAACACTGATAACCAGCCTGGGATTTGTCATTACCGTATCCCTTCAGATTTTCGCAAGATTTTTCCTCAGCGATGTCCCCCCTTGGACTGAGGAAGCTTCAAGAATTTTATTCATCTATGCCATAGCATTTGCCAGTGGATTGGCCTATCGTGGCAATTACTTTGTTTTTTTAGAAGCTTTTTACGCAGGATTTTCGGAAAAGCTCAAAAAAATAATAGACCTCATCTCACCCCTGATGAGTCTGGTCTTATTTGGATTTTGTGCCTATTACACCTTGCCCATGATTGAAATGGGAATGGACGAATATTCTCCCACCCTCCACGTCATTATGGCCATTCCCTTTTTGAGTATTTTGATTTTGAGTCTCTCTTTAAGCTACTTCAGT
>JAACDY010000009.1 GCA_009936675.1 Bacteroidota bacterium | reverse complement strand
ATTAAGATCCATTTTCTTTAATTAAGTTTTATTAAAAAGTCTTTTACTTCCTCTCAAATTGAGCTAATTTAAAATAGTAAACTGATACTTACAGCTGCGTTTATATTCTATAATTTACCAATAATTTAAAAGATGAGTGAACTAAAAAATGGAGGATTCCAAAGTTAGATTCCACCAGATACTAAAAAGATTAGTCTAATTTTGGGTTACATATAAATCATGGAAAAAACAAAAGTCAATTTTCGCTGGGCATTTAAAGAATTTATTTGGCCGAGAAGAAAAATAGTATCCCTAGGACTTCTATTAATAATTATACGCAGTACTGCAGCTTTGGTACTTCCATATTCCAGTAAGAATCTCATCGATGAAGTTATTCCAGCCCAGGATATGGTCGCACTCCGTCTATTGATCACTGCCGTATGTATAGCTCTGTTATTACAATCTGTGAGTTCTTTTTCTTTAACCCGAATTTTGAGTGTAGAGGCGCAAAGATTGATCTCAATATTACGTGCCAGAGTACAGCAGAAATTATTGGCACTTCCTGTTTCTTTTTTTGACAATCAAAAGTCTGGAGCCTTAGTTTCCAGGGTGATGACCGATGTAGAGGGAGTTCGAAATTTAGTAGGTACAGGTTTGGTACAGCTCATTGGCGGTAGCTTAACCTCCGTTCTATCCTTGGTTGTTCTGATTAAGATCAATGCAACAATGACCTCGTTTGTACTATTTCCGGTGGTTGTTTTTGGTTTTATCGCCCTAAAGGCATTTGGATATATCCGCCCCATTTTTAGGGCCAGAGGAAAAATAAATGCAGAAGTCAAAGGTCGGCCTACAGAAACCTTGAATGGAGTAAGGGTTATTAAGGGATTTAATGCAGAGGCACAAGAAATACGTGTATTTAAAAAAGGTGTTGATCAATTGTTTCAAAATGTAAAAAAGAGTCTTACTGCAACTGCTTTGATCACGAGTTCTTCAACTTTTTTATTGGGACTGGCTTCTGCAGGAATTATGGGAATGGGAGGTTACTTTATCATGCAAAATACAATGACTTACGGCGATTTTGTATCATTTACCCTTTTTCTGGGTTTTATGATTGCACCCATTGTCCAAATGAGCAATATAGGCAGCCAATTGACCGAAGCTTTTGCGGGTCTTGATCGAACACAAGAATTGCTTTCATTGGAGGAAGAAAATAACCCCACTATCAGAAGTAAAAAAATTAAAAGTGTAAAAGGAGAAGTGACCTTCAAAAATATTTCTTTTAGCTATGACAATCAAATAGAAGTATTGCGCGACATTAATTTTTTCGCTCCTCAGGGAAGTGTTACTGCTTTGGTAGGATCATCCGGGTCAGGAAAATCTACCATTACCGGATTGGTTACCGCTTTTTCAAATCCTACACTAGGACAAGTTCTAATTGATGGAATTGATTTGTCAACAGTAGATTTAAGCAGTTATAGAAGTCAACTGGGAGTAGTGCTTCAAGATGATTTTTTATATGAAGGCAGTATCCGTGAAAATATTCTTTTTCCCCGCCCTAATGCATCCGAAGCAGATCTTCAGTCTGCTGTAAAAGGGGCTTACGTTGACGAATTTGCCGATCGATTTGATCTGGGTCTAGAAACCGTCATCGGGGAACGGGGTGTAAAATTATCTGGAGGTCAAAAGCAGCGGATCTCAATTGCAAGAGCTTTATTGGCGAATCCTAAAATTATTGTATTGGATGAGGCTACTTCTAATTTGGATACTGAGAGTGAGGCTTTTATTCAAAAAAGCTTGGGTGTTCTGATGCATAACCGAACGACTTTTGTAATTGCTCACCGATTGAGTACCATCCAAAAGGCGGATCAAATTTTAGTCATCGAAAACGGGAGTATTATTGAACAAGGAAAACATCAAGAACTTATTGCAGCTAAGGGAAGATATTACGAATTACATACCTATCAGTCGCGGATTTAGATAGATCTCTCTAATTTATAACAATTGGTGCTATTCAAACCATAATTATATAATAACCTTCTCATTCAAACCTCCTTATTGCTAACATTCTAAATTTCTACTGAATTACTGTTTTCATTATCTAAAATGATTTTTAATGTGGCTGTTTGGGGATATTTTTTCAATTCTATATTGAAAATCAGACCAGCTTCATATTCAATCTGACATTAGTAACTGTTTGCGGAAAACAGAAATGATAAAAAAAAAAAGAAATTTGTGTCAAGTTTTTATTAAGTTTATCTATTGTGTACGCCCACGTATTACACACAATAAATTTTTTAAAAACCATTTAATAATTAAATTTTGAGTATGAGAGAATAGCAGATATTTGTGACAATCCATTACCATCACCAATCATTAAAATAATGTTCTCTACATTTATTTCTTTTTGATCATATTCAAAAGTAGGTTGATATATACTTGTTTTTTTTTCTGTGCTGTAGAGGCGATGATCTAAAGTGCTTAAATAATCTGAAGCCTTACAAGGTTGGTCTGTGTTGATGAAATCAACCCCCAAATCTCTAAAAACTTTCCAAGCTGTTTTGGAATCTGGAGACGCCCAAAATCTAAAGGGCTTATTGTAGGAGTGAGCTTTGTCGATAATTGATCTAATTTTACTGTAATCCAAATCGACCAATCGACCTTTTCCATTCCATTCCGATATTTTTTTAAAACTCAAACTGATCATCGATATTTTATCCCATGTTTTTGGATTTTGGATGGGCTCTAAGCTTTGGTAGTCAAAATGGATATAATCGGGATAGTCTGTATATTCTTCGGTTGGGGGTCTGTTTCCTGATATCACAAGATCGGTATTTTGGCTCTCAATTATTTGGGGATAGTTTTTTAATATTTTGATGAGTTTTTGAAGCGTACTTTTTGCATCAGATTTTATGTCAATTAAAAATTGTAAGGGTAAGTCATTTCTAAATCCTAGTTCTAAAGCATTTCGCATTGGCTTTAGATACAAACTTTCTATGTCCCGATTTTTAATGATTTCATCTTCGGAGTGTGTAACATATAGCGAATCATTTTTCAAAAAAACATCAATCTCGATAGAATTCAGTCCACAAGAGTAGGCTTCCCAGAAAGGTACTTTTTTATAATAATCATTATGAGAATGAATCAATGAATATTCCTTTTTTTGAGCGAAACCCAATTGGGTCAAAAAAAGCAACAAGAAGAGGGGAGTAGTGGAGTTCAAAATATTTTTTATCATAATCAGATTTATGCTTGTAAATAAGTGTTTTTTTTCAAATTGAAACTTTAAATTCTAAATCAATTCTGCAAACCTTTGCAAAGAAATTCTTCAAACGATCCTAATAATCAAACTTTTAAAACAAGTAATGTTTATATTTGGATGTATTATTAGATTTCTAAATTTAAGGTTTAAATTATTATTTTATCCTTTAAAATTTATTACAGAACCACCAATTTATAATCTGAATGGGTAAAAACAGGGTCACTATCAAAGATTTAGCTCAGGAGTTAAACGTCTCAACTTCTACTGTTTCCCGTGCCCTTCAGGATAATCCTTCGCTCAAGGACGAAACAAAAGAACGGGTAAAGGCCTTGGCGAAGAAGTGGAATTATCAGCCCAACACCTTGGCTTTGGATTTGTTGCGCCAATCTTCCAAAATAATTGCGGTAATTGTACCCGAAATAACCAGTCATTTTTTTTCTTCCACCATTGTAGGAATTCAAGACGTCATGGTTTCGACCGAGTTCAATATCATGATTTTTATTTCAAATGAGTCTTATGAAGAAGAAGCACTAATTATAGAAAAACTTGCTAAAATTCAATTGGCAGGGGTTTTGGTCGCTCCTTCCTCCGAAACCAAAAATTTTGATCATTTTAGAAGGCTTCAGGGAAATGGTATCCCCTTGGTTATTTTTGATAGGGACTGTGAAGGCTTAGAGGCTCATAAAGTATTGGTAGATGATTACAGGGGAGCATTTGAAGCGGTGGATTACTTGATCAAAACAGGTTGTAAAAAAATCGCTCATATTACAGGTTTTTCACACCTGTCCACCAATAGTCACCGACTTCAGGGTTATATCGATGCATTAAAGAAAAATGGTCTTCCCGTAAAAAAAGAGATGATTATCCAGACAGAAGGATTTAACCATGAGGACGGGATAGTGCCTATTGAAACCCTTTTAAAATCAAAAAATATTCCCGATGCCATTTTTGCTGTCAATGATCGATTGGCAGTGTCTGCCATGAGAACGGCAAAAAAATTAAATTTTAAAATTCCTGATGACATTTCTATCATTGGTTTTGATGACGAGCCCCACTCCTCATACTTCACTCCCCCCTTATCCTCGGTTTGGCAGCCTGTTTACAGTATGGGTATGTTGTCTGTCAGAATTCTACTTCAAGAAATCAAGGAGGAAAGTACCGAATTCAGAAATGAAATTTTTAAAACCGAGCTGGTCATTAGAGGAACCTCAAGGAAAATTGAGACCAAAAAAGACTTTCAAAATTAGGGAGTATTGAATGCAATCGATTGCATGTTATTCTGATGTGTAATTTACCACAAGATGATTAAATCGTTATTTTTACATAATTCTAAAATTCAAATTTACACCTTACTTTAATGGTAGTTTCACCACATATTTTGTTCCACAACTGTTATTCAAAATATGCTATTGCAGCCGTTAACGTTTTTACCATGGAACAGATTCATGGACTTTTTAGTGCCGGTGAAAAAGCCAATGCTCCTTTTATTGTTCAAATCACTCCAGTGTCTAGAAATTATGCCCATCCCAAAATGCTTATTGGAATGATTCGTGCTGCGGCAAAAATTTACCCCAAAGCTAAATTTGCTGTGCATTTAGATCACGGGGTTGAATCCCATGTTTTTGATGCCATAAATTCCGAGTCCTATGACTCTGTCATGATTGATGCCTCTCATGATGATTTTAATCAAAATGTGAAGAGAACCCAAGCGGTAGTCGAGAAAGCAAAAGCAAAGCAAATTTTTGTAGAAGCCGAATTAGGGGTGCTCAGTGGGGTGGAGGATGATATTTCAGTAGATGAAAAAATGGCCAAGTACACGCATCCCGATGAGGCATTGCAGTTTGTCAATGAAACCCAGTGTAACAGTCTGGCCGTAGCGGTTGGAACCAGTCATGGAGCCTATAAGTTTTCTGGAGGACAAGGAATTCAATTTGATATACTCGAAAAAATTCAAAAGTTGCTTCCTGAGTTCCCACTCGTTTTACATGGGGGATCGAGCGTGAACCACGAAGAAGTCAATAGAATCAATAAAAGTGGAGGCAAACTTGATAAAACTGCTTCAGGTGTAGCTCCAGAGGAAATTATAAAATCCATTTCTTATGGTATCTGCAAAATAAATATAGCGACCGATACAAGAATTTTGTGGGCAAGAATCCACAGGGAGTTTTTCAAAGACAATCCCGATCAATTTGACCCAATTATCCCCGGGAAACAATATATTGAAGCTTATGAAAAGTTTATGCTCAGTAAATTTGATTTATTGAAAGCCACAGGAAAAGCCAATCAATTCAATTAAAATATTGCCTATGAAATCCAATTCACCATTACTCCAAAAACCAGAATCTTCTGCTGAAATTTATCAAAGGGTCACCCCTGAGTCTGCTCAGTGGGAATACTTGAGTTTTGAGGCACGTCAGATGAGACGTGATGCTGTATGGGGCCACAACACAGAAGATAACGAGATGGTAATTGTCCTTCTCAGTGGTAATTTTAAGGTCAGTAGCAATAGAGGGGAATGGGAAACAAAAAACGGCAGAAAAGATGTGTTTAGCGGTGTCGCTCATACGCTCTATTTACCCCCACACTCCACATTCAAACTTACGGCCACCAGTGAAGTTTTGGACATTGCCTATGGGTGGTGTAAATCAGATGAGGATTTTCCTGCAAAATTTGTAACCCCAGAAGATACACAAGTTGTCATTTTTGGAGGAGATAATGCCACTAGACAATTTAATGATTTGGTTCCTCCTGGCTTTGGTTGTAGTAAAATTGTATCCAGAGAAGTATATACCCCGTCTGGAAATTGGAGTTCATTTCCAGCCCACAAGCACGATGAACGTATATTGGACGACAAGGGAAATGTTTTGGAACCGATACAAGAAGAAACCTATTTCTATAAATTTCAAAAACCTGAAGCATACGCTATCCAACAGGTTTACACCAAAGACAGGTCTTTGGATGAGATGGTAAGGGTAAAACACAATGATGTTGTTTTGATTCCCAAAGGGTTCCATCCCGTGGTTGCAGAGCATGGCTTTCATTGCTACTACTTAAACTTTTTGGCGGGAACAGATCAATGTTTGGCCAACACAACAGACCCTGACCACGAGTGGATTTACGATTCTTGGACTTCCCAAGACAAAAGACTCCCCTTGGTAACTGCTGAAATGAATAATTATGACTGAAAAAAAACACGATGTTTTAACCATTGGTAGATCTTCTATAGACCTGTATTCTCAAGATATAGGGGCTCCTTTTAATGATATAAATGGTTTTGATGCCTTTGTGGGAGGATCCCCACTTAATATTGCGGTAGGATGTGCCAGATTGGGGGTTGATGCCAGTTTGCTTACAGGTGTGGGCGATGATAAAGTGGGATCATTTATTTTGAATTTCCTAGAAAATGAAGGGGTTAATACACATTGTATTCCTACCATCAAAGGAACAAGAAGCAGTGCTGTCGTTCTGGGCATAGAGCCTCCCGATAAATTTCCTTTGGTTTATTACAGAGACAATGCAGCAGACAGTCAAATCACCATTAATGATGTCATTAAGGCAAAAATTAATGATTACAAGATTGTGCTCCTGAACGGTACCGCCCTTAATATTGAACCAACGAGAAGTGCAACTTTCTTTGCAGCAGAAGTGGCCGATAAAAATGATATAGATGTTGTTTTAGATCTAGACTTTAGGGCAGACCAGTGGCACGATTATCGTGCATTTGGGTTGACCATTAGAGCGTTACTCCCTAAGGTTAAAATTGCTATTGGAACAGAGGAAGAGATTTTGGCTGCGACCATGAGTAGTACCTCTCAAGTAACCATTAAAGATCAGCAAATTTCTGCTCCTGAAATCAAGGGTGATATAGATTCCTCCATTGAACAATTACTGGCGTTGGGTATAGAAACCCTTATTGTAAAAAGGGGTTCTGCTGGAGCGAGCATACATTACCCCGACGGTTCAAAAAAGGATGTACCCGGATTTCCTGTTGAGATATTGAATGTTTTAGGTGCAGGTGATGCCTTTGCCAGCGGATTTCTTTATGGAATTCTTCAGGATTGGGATTTATATAAATCTTGTAGAATGGGAAATGCCAGTGGGGCACAAGTTGTCACCAAAAAAGGATGCGCCAATTTCATGCCTTATTTGTATGAATCGATGTCCTTTATCAATGAAAGAGGAGGATTTTAGACATCGGAATTGAAAGGTCTTATAAAACGAAATAAAGAATAGAATAAATAAACAATTAATGGAAGTATTAAAAAATTATATCAATGGTGAATGGGTCAAAAGCAGTTCGACAGAGACCATTGAAGTACTCAATCCTGCCAATCAGGCTGTTTTAGCAAAAGTACCCTACGGAAGCGCTACCGCAATTGATGTTGCCACAGCATGTGAAACTGCTTATACGGCGCAAAAGGAATGGAGTAAGGTTCCGGTGATGAAAAGAGTGCAGGTTTTGTACCAGCTAAAGTCACTTTTTGAAGCCAACAGAGAAGTCATTGCCAAAACCATTACGGATGAATCTGGGAAGACAAGAGATGAATCATTTGGAGAAATTCAAAGGGCTATTGAAAATATTGAAGTAGCCTGTGGAACTCCTATATTGATGGCTGGTGATGTGATTGAAGACATCGCAAGCGGTATAGACGAGATGATGATCAGACAACCACTGGGGGTTACGGCTTGTATTACTCCTTTTAACTTTCCTAGTATGATCGTTTTTTGGTTTTTGCCGTACGCCATTGCAACTGGAAATGCGTTTATCGTTAAACCCTCTGAGAAGGTTCCAATGACGATGATGAAGATATTTTCTCTAATGGATCAATTGGATCTTCCCAAAGGATTGATCAGTATGGTTCATGGAGGAAAAGAAACGGTTGATGCCATTTTAGAGCATCCTACCATCAAGGCCATTAGCTTTGTTGGGAGCACTCCTGTTGCCAGATATATCTATTCCAAAGGAACAGCCAACGGTAAAAGAGTTCAAGCACAGGGTGGAGCCAAAAATCCGGTTATCGTTCTTCCTGATGCAGACGTTGAAATGTCAACCAGGATCATTGCAGACTCCGTATATGGTTGTGCTGGGCAAAGATGCCTTGCCGCTTCGACCATAGTCACGGTAGATGATGAAAATAGAAACCTAAAAGATGCTTTGTATGAAACCGTTAAGTCCAGAACCGTTGGATATGGATGGGATCAAGGAGTCAGTATGGGGCCAGTCATTACCCCTGAAAGTAAAAATAGAATAACCGACCTCATAGAACTTGGAATTTCTGAAGGGGCGAATGCATTACTTGACGGTCGAAAAACTAAAGTTTCTGGATATGAAGAAGGTAATTTTCTAGCTCCTACGATTTTGGAAAATGGTCATTTGAATAAAAAATTAATACAAACCGAAATTTTTGGCCCTGTGATGAGTCTTATTTCCATGAAAACAATAGAAGAGGCTATCGCTTTTGTGAATTCTGGGCAGTATGGAAATATGGCTTGCTTATTTACCAGTAATGGAGCCAGTGCTAGGAAGTTTAGAAATGAAGCTGATGCAGGGAATATTGGAATTAATATTGGAGTTGCTGCTCCAATGGCACAATTTCCTTTTAGTGGATGGAAAGACAGTTTTTTTGGAGATCTTCATGGTCAAGGTAAACACGCCATTGAATTTTTTACCCAAACTAAAGTTGTAATTGAAAGGTGGCCGAATATCTGGTCACGAAAGTTTTAATCTTGTTAAAATGATCAAAATAGCAAATGCACCTTGTTCGTGGGGAGCACTAGAATTTGACTTGGAAGAGCAATCTGAAGAAATTGGGTTTGGACAAGTCTTGGATGAAATTAAATCAACGGGTTATATAGGTACAGAATTGGGAGATTGGGGATTTATGCCCACTTCACCCGAGGATTTACGCAAGGAAATAAAAAACAGAGACCTCGAACTTTTGGGGGCTTTTGTTCCTGTTGATCTCAAAGATAAAGAACAACATCAAAGTGGGATTTCTGATGCACTCAAAGTAGCGCATTTAATGCATGAAGCAGGTTTTAAAAATGCTTTGATTGTATTGGCCGATGACAATGGAAAAGACCCTCAAAGAACCCAAAATGCGGGGAGAATTTCATCAGACATGGAATTGAGCGATCAACAATGGAGCGATTTTGCAGAGGGTGCCAATCAAATTGCAAAAGTGGTCAAGGAAACCTATGGGATCAAAACTGTTTTCCATCACCATTGCGGTGGATTTATTGAAACACCCAATGAAATCGATCGATTGATGGAGCTCACCGACCCCGAACTTGTAGGTTTGTGTTTGGATACAGGACATTGTGCCTTCGGTGGAGGAAATCCATCGACGATGCTTAAAAAATATGCCAGCCGTCTATGGCACGTTCACTTTAAGGATTTTGACCCCAAGGCAGCTAAAAATTCCCAAAAAGAGAATGGGGACTATTTTGACGCCATCAAAAGAGGAGTCTTCTGTGAACTTGGAAAAGGGAATGTTGACTTTCAGGCCATTATCAATCAATTGAATGAATTGTACTATGATGATTGGATAGTAGTCGAACAAGATATTTTACCCGGGATGGGGCACCCAAAAATTTGCGCACTATCAAATCGAGCGTATATAAAAACTTTAGGATTATAGACAATGAAAAAAATTAAGTTTGCTATTGCAGGTCTTGGAAGAATTGGCAAAATTCATCTGGAAAATCTTCAGCTAATGGATGAAGTTGAGGTAGTTGCCGCAACAGATACCCACGCTGATGGTCGGCAGTATGCCGAAAAAAAAGGGATTGATCGCGTATTCAGTTCCTATGAACAGATGATCAAAGATTCAACTATTGATGCTGTTGTTATCTGTTCACCAACAGACACCCACGCTGATTATGTTGAAATAGCCGCTTATGCTGGAGTCGCAGTATTTTGCGAAAAACCTCTTGATTTAAATTTAGGACGTGTCTTAGAAGTTTTAAAACTTGTTGAGTCAAAAGGGATCAAGCTTATGCTTGGTTTTAATCGACGATTTGACCAAGAATTTTTAAAGGTTAAAAAATTGGTTGCTCAAGGAGCTATTGGAAATCATCATTTGGTTAAAATTACCAGTCGTGATCCACAAGCCCCACCCATCAGCTATGTTGTTCAATCAGGAGGATTGTTTTTAGACATGACCATTCATGATTTTGATATGGCTAGATTTCTGGTTGATAAAGAAGTTGTTGAGGTTTATGCCAAGGGGGCAGCCCTTATTAATCCTGAATTGAGTCGAGTAGGAGATATTGACTCGGCAGTAATAACACTGACCTATGAAGATGGAACAATGGCCATTATCGATAATAGTAGAGAGGCAGCCTATGGGTATGATCAAAGAGTAGAAGTCTTTGGTTCCAAAGGCATGGTAAAAGCAGATAATAATCTAAATGATACGCATCAGCTATACAATAGTGAGGGCAGTCATTCGGCACTTCCACTTCACTTTTTTCTCGAAAGATATGCAGATGCTTATAAAACAGAAATCAGAGATTTTGTTTATACCTTAATCAACAACACCGACTTGCCTGTGGACGGAAATGATGGATTGCAATCTTTGATGATCGGTTTGGCAGCCATTAAATCAATAAAAGAAAACAAACCTGTTAAAGTCTCCGAAATTAATCATAATCAAGAAATTAGCCTGATCATTGATGAGTCGAGTATTTAAAGTGGTCGATCAATAAAAAACATCTATTATGAAATCAATCAGACTGACGGTAGCCCAAGCAGTAATTAAATACCTCAATCAACAGTATGTTGAGCGAGAGGGTAAAGAAAATAAATTTTTTGCCGGTTGTTTTGGAATTTTAGGACATGGTAATGTTGCTGGGATGGGGCAAGCCATACAGCAACAAAACGACTTGAAATACTATCAATGTCGAAATGAGCAATCCATGGTTCATACGGCTGCAGCCTATGCCAAAATGAAAAATAGGTTGAGTACTTTTATTTGTACGACCTCCATTGGCCCTGGTGCTACCAATATGATTACCGCTGCCGCCGGAGCTACTATCAATCGATTACCCGTTTTGTTGATTCCTGGAGATATTTTTGCAAAAAGAAATGTAGCCCCCGTTTTACAACAATTGGAATCAGCAAATTCACAAGACTTTTCTGTAAATGATTGTTTTAAACCCATTTCAAAATATTGGGATCGCATCAATAGGCCAGAACAAATTTTATTTGCACTTCCTGAGGTGATGAGAGTTCTCACTTCCCCTGCCGAAACGGGAACCGTTACCCTTGCCATACCTCAAGATGTTCAGGCAGAAGCCTTTGACTACCCCCTTGATTTTTTTGAAAAGAAAACCTGGAGTATTGCAAGACCAAGACCCGATCTGAATCAGCTAGAACGCGCTGTTGAAATGATCAAAAAAAGTGAGAAACCACTTATTATTGCTGGTGGGGGTGCACACTATAGTGATGCTTTGGAAACACTCAAAAAATTTGTTCACAAAACCCATATTCCCCTTGCGGAAACCTTTGCGGGCAAAGGAGCTTTGCGCTTTGACGATCCTCACCAATTGGGAGCTGTTGGAGCAACAGGTACACCCGGAGCGAATCAAATCTCAGAAGCCGCTGATTTAATCATAGGCTTGGGAACCAGATACAGCGATTTTACGACTGCCTCCAAAACAGCATTTCAGAATCCTAATGTCAAATTTATAAATATTAATATCACCGAATTCGATGCCGCAAAGCATGGGGGTTTAATGTTACAGGGGGATGCCAAGGCTGTATTGGAAGAGTTGATGAATCTGTTGGAAGACCATCGAGTGTCTGAGGATTATCAGAAACGCGTAGCCGAATACAACCAATCCTGGGAGGAAAGAGTCTCAGAAATTTATAATTATCGCCATAACAACCAAATGAGTCAAGGAGAAATCATAGGTGCAGTAAATAATTTTGCAGATGACAACGACGTGGTTTTGTGTGCAGCAGGTAGCTTGCCGGGTGATCTTCACAAACTTTGGAGAACAAAAAGCAATAAAAGTTTTCATCTGGAGTATGGATTCTCTTGCATGGGTTACGAAATTGCAGGAGGTTTGGGTGCTAAGATGGCCGATCCCAGTCGTGAAATATACGTCATGGTTGGTGATGGAAGCTATTTGATGCTTTCTCAAGAGATCGTAACTTCCATCCAAGAGGGATATAAACTCACTATTGTTTTGATTGATAACGATGGATATAAAAGCATCGGATCACTTTCAAGAAGTCTGGGAAGTGAAGGTTTTGGTACTCGATATTTGTTCAGAAACCAAAACTCCCAGAGAATCGACGGTGATGAAACAACAACCAATGCGACATTACCAATTAATTTGGCAGACAATGCCAGAAGCTTAGGTGCTCACGTGATTGAGTGTACTGATTATCAAAGCCTTACCAATGCCTTTAAAGACGCCAAATCCATTGATAAAACAACGGTTATTTATACCACTTGTGATCGCTATCAAGGGATTGATGGATATGGATGGTGGGAAGTGCCTGTAGCTGAAATTTCAGATATGAAAACTGTAGATGAGGCCAGCAAGGAAAATTTAAAAATGAAGAAGAAACAAAGACTTCATCACTAAACTCATAAACAGCTAGATATGTTAACCGTTCTAACTTTTACAGCATTTATTGCTTTTGTCGCTATTTACTCATGGAGAAAGCTCAGAAACGAGAAACTCGATTCACAAGAGGGTTATTTTCTTGGAGGAAGAAGTTTGACCGGGGTTGTCATTGCTGGCTCGATGTTATTGACCAATATTTCAACAGAGCACCTTATTGGAATGAATGGCTCGTCCTACAAAAATGGCTTTATCATCATAGGGTGGGAGGTAACTTCTGCTCTGGCACTAGTTGCGGCAGCTATCTTTTTTGTTCCCATGTATTTAAAGATGGGACTGACTACCATTCCTCAATTCCTAGAAAAAAGATTTGACAATACCACCAGAACCAT
>JAACDY010000101.1 GCA_009936675.1 Bacteroidota bacterium | reverse complement strand
TATATATTATATGGTGCATTTCTGTTCTTTTTGATGTTTAGCCTACAATATGAGCCCGTGGTGGAGGTAATACAAAAGATATCTGGACGGCTACTGCCCTTCGAATTTTTTCTATATACAGCTATTGGCCTAGGAATTACTTTATTGACAACTATGTTGTTCCATTCATCACTACGACCATACCTTATAAAGGAGTGTTTGATACTTGTCCTTTTGTCAGGGATTTTTTACGTGGGCTCATTGTTATTTGCTTTTGCCTTTTACTTTGTGGTTTGGCATAGTTTTCCTTCCCTGCTGAATCAATTAAAGTTTCTCTATGGAGATATGAACTTTAAGTCTTTTCTAAGATATTTTAAGCATTCCATTATTTATTGGTTGGCTTCGCTGATTTCTTTGTATTTGGTTTATCGCTATATGGATTTCGAAGCGGACTATTTTATGCCCTTGTTTTTTTCGTTTTTGGCCGCGATCACTTTTCCACATACCATAGTGATGGGGATGATGAAACATAAAAATGGATGAATTGAAAGGGTTTTAAATATGATTGAAAACAGTAAATTTGTTTTATAAAACTTGACCCATGTTTGATAGCCTAAGTAATAAACTGGAGAGTGCCTTTAAGCTCCTAAAAGGGCACGGTAAGATCACTGAGATCAATGTAGCCGAAACCTTGAAGGAGGTGAGACGGGCATTGTTGGATGCTGATGTTAACTTTAAGATCGCCAAAGAGTTTACCAATCGGGTAAAGGAAAAAGCCTTAGGTCAAAAAGTATTGACCAGTCTTCAGCCGGGACAATTGATGGTGAAGATCGTCAAGGATGAGTTGACCGAACTGATGGGAAGCAGTGCCGCCGAAATAGAACTTACTGCAAAACCGTCTATTATATTAATGTCTGGTTTACAAGGATCGGGTAAAACCACTTTTAGTGGAAAACTGGCCTTGTATCTCAAAAATAAGAAAAAGAAAAAACCTTTGTTGGTGGCTTGTGACGTATATCGACCTGCGGCCATCGATCAGTTAGGAGTATTGGGGGAGCAGATTGATGTACCGGTTTTTAATGATCGGGAGGAAAAGAATCCGGTAAAGATCGCTCAGGCTGCCATCAAACAAGCCAAACAACCAAATAATGATGTGGTCATCATTGATACGGCAGGACGATTGGCCGTTGATGAGGTATTGATGAAAGAGATTTCAGACATCCACCTGACAGTAAAACCCGAACAGACGCTCTTTGTGGTGGACGCCATGACGGGACAAGATGCGGTCAATACGGCCAAAGCTTTTCACGATACCCTTAATTTTGACGGAGTCATATTGACCAAACTCGATGGTGATACCCGTGGTGGTGCCGCACTATCGATCAAATCGGTGGTCAACAAACCCATAAAGTTTATCGGTACAGGCGAAAAAATGGAAGCCCTGGATGTGTTCTATCCCGAACGAATGGCCGACCGAATCTTGGGGATGGGAGATGTTGTTTCCCTAGTGGAACGAGCGCAGGAGCAGTATGACCAAGAGCAAGCCCGGAAAATCAGTAAGAAAATTGCCAAAAATCAATTTGGCTTTGATGATTTTCTGTCTCAAATCCAACAGGTCCAGAAAATGGGAAATATGAAGGATTTGATGGGGATGATTCCCGGTGCTGGAAAAATGATGGGCGATGCAGATATAGACGATGATTCCTTTAAGCACATCGAGGCCATCATCGGTTCAATGACACCAAAAGAACGTTCACAGCGCAACTTGCTCAATCACAGCAGAAAAAATCGTATTGCCAAGGGTTCCGGGAGGGACATTGACGAGGTCAACCAATTGATCAAACAATTCGGTCAGATGAGTAAAATGATGAAGATGATGCAGGGAGGAAAAGGAAAACAAATGATGCAAATGCTTCAAGGATTTAAATAATTATGGAAATACTGGACGGGAAAAAGTTATCCCAACAAATCAAAGAGGAAATCAAGCAAGCGGTTGACCTGCGAAAAGAAAAAGACCAAAAAATTCCACATTTGGCAGCGGTTCTAGTAGGTAATGATGGAGCAAGTTTGACCTATGTAGGGAGTAAAGTTCGCTCTTGTGAGCAGGTAGGTTTTAAATCGACCCTTATCCGTCTGGAAAGTAGTATTACCGAAGAGGCACTGTTGTCTAAAATCAAAGCGTTAAATAATGACGATACCTTGGACGGTTATATCGTTCAACTTCCCCTTCCCAAGCATATAGACGAGGAGAAAATCCTATTGGCGGTCGATCCCAAAAAAGATGTAGATGGCTTTCACCCCAGCAACTTTGGCCGTATGGCTCTCGAAATGGAGTCATTTATACCTGCGACGCCCTTCGGTATTATGGAGATGTTGAGAAGGAACGGGCTTGACATTTCGGGAAAACACTGTGTGGTGATCGGTAGAAGTCATATTGTAGGAAGACCCATCAGTATTTTGATGAGTCAAAAAGGGAATCCCGGTAATGCTACGGTAACCCTTGCCCACAGCCGAACCAAAAATATAGAACAGTTGACCCAAAAAGCAGATATAATTGTTTCTGCCCTAGGTATTCCCGAATTTTTAAAAGCCGATATGGTAAAAGACGGGGTGATCATTATTGATGTTGGGATCACAAGAGTTCCGGATGATAGCCATCCAAAGGGCTATGTTATCAAAGGGGACGTAGCTTTTGACGAAGTCGCAAAAAAATCGAGTTATATTACGCCCGTACCAGGTGGAGTAGGTCCTATGACCATAGCCATGTTGCTACAAAACACTCTGCTTTCTTGTGAGCGAAATGCTTAGGTAGAGTTAACCCTTTTCCTTCTTTTTTTCGATGGGATTTTCCTCCATATTGTAAATGGTCAATATCATTAGACCAAAGGCAACACTTGAAATAATCAATAACACATTGGTAAGTCCACTAACTCCAAAAGAGAGTCTGATCAAGATGGTACAGATTACAAATCCGGTATGTCGGATCAATTGGCTGTAACGTTCTGTATATTGAAAAGAAAGGAGCAATATGAGAACATCTGCTAAAATCAGAATGGTGAAAAATTCATTGTAAAAAATGGCATTGATGTCGGAGGTTATTTGGAGGTAAAACAGCCCATAAATCCAATTGGTGACACTGATTATGGAAGTGAGGATGAGTATGGGCAATAAAATCAGACTTACTGCTTTTTTGGAAGCCACAAAACTTTGAAGATTGGGATTGAGGGGTTTTTTGGGGAGTCTGGATTGTCCTTTCTTGAATAAGAAAATCAAAAAGAATATGATCAATACACCCAATACGTCATAAATCAATTGCACATTTTCTGGAGTACTCATCCAATTGGTCTTGAGGTCTATTTTGGGAATGTCTGCAAAAATTCTTCGAATAAGGATGAGAGAAATGATTTCAAATTGTTTGGAAACAGAAGTGGTAAAGGATCTGGGTAGGTTGACGACCAAAAGGTAGATTTCGTAAACCAAAATGATCGAAAAAGGGGTATAGATGGCCGAAATGGGATCGATCAAAAGACTGCTTTCAAATGAGATTTCAAACCAATCAAATTTTTTGGCATAGATCAAAACCAAATGGATGATAAAACCGATCATGGACAACCACAAGGTTGCACGCTCCACTTTGGTTTGGTTTTTAGAAGAAAAAACCTTTAGGAAGATATTGTCAATGAATTGATGCCAAGGCTTCATGAAAAAATATATTTTATCATTTTCGGGGCACTCTCAAATATACCTTTTTTTTATTTATGGTTTGTAACGCTATGGACTATCTTTGCCAAAATGGAGATAAAGAAACAAGGAGAAATGCTGGAATCGGGAACTCTTCTCCCGTTGATGGAGGCTTTTTATACCATACAGGGCGAAGGTTATCACAAGGGTAGTGCTGCCTATTTTATTAGAGTAGGGGGTTGCGATGTGGGTTGTCATTGGTGTGATGTTAAAGAAAGTTGGAACCCCAATTCACATCCACCCACAACAGTAGATGAGATCATCAAAACTGCATATAAGTATTCGGATACTATAGTGGTTACAGGAGGGGAGCCATTGATGTGGAATATGAAACCACTCACAGCGGGTCTAAAATCTCTAGGGATGAAAACGCATATAGAAACTTCAGGGGCTTATCCTTTATCTGGTCAATGGGACTGGTTTTGTCTGTCTCCCAAAAAAAATAAACTTCCGACTGCAGAAGCCTATGACAGGGCAGATGAGTTGAAAATGATCATTCACAACCGAGACGATTTTCGTTTTGCAGAGCAGCAAGCCCAAAAAGTGAGTCCGAACTGTAAGCTTTACCTTCAACCCGAATGGAGTAAGAGAGAGAAAATGATGCCATTGATTGTAGATTACGTCATGGAAAATACTCAGTGGATCGTGTCCTTACAAACCCATAAATATCTCAATATTCCTTAGTCAAACGGGCGAGATAATCCCAGTTTTG
>JAACDY010000100.1 GCA_009936675.1 Bacteroidota bacterium | reverse complement strand
TTTTGAAATAATTTTGGCTCCGTAGTTCAACGGATAGAACAAGAGTTTCCTAAACTTTAGATACAGGTTCGATTCCTGTCGGAGCTAAAACTCACATTAGTTTTCAAACTTACGATTGCGATATTAAGATGGCTTCCAGAGAAGGAACCTTAAACTATTTTTAAAACTTAATAAATTTTTAGACTTTTCGACCACTGTAAAAAAGAAGTCTCAATTTTTAAACTAAATAAAAAAGGGGTGATAAACACCCCTTTTTATAGTTTTACAACCATTCGACTTGTCCAGAAGCAAGTTTGTAAACGCCTCCTTTAATCTGAATTTGTCCTTTTTCTTCAAGTTCTTTGAGTATGGGACTCATCGACCGAATCTGATCAATGGTTTTGTCGACATTTTTGTCGATAGCAGCATTGACAAAAGGAGTATTACTGCTGTCATGTGGAGCAGAAGCTGACGCTTTAACAGCATCGACCGCAGGTAATATATTGGATAATAAAGAAGTAATATTACCCAACTCAACATTATCACAAGCTGCTTTTACAGCACCACAACCTTCATGTCCCAAGACAACAATGAGTTTACTACCGGCCACTGCACAAGCGTATTCCATACTGGCGACAATGTCGGTATTGACAAAATTTCCTGCTACTCGGGCAACAAAAATGTCACCAAGAGCTTGGTCAAAAACTTGTTCTACGACAACTCTAGAATCAATACAAGACAAGACAATGGCTTGTGGGAATTGTCCTCCTACACTGTCAGAACGAAGGTGATCCAGAGATACTTCGGTAAGTTGACTGTTGACATAACGTTGGTTCCCTTCTTGCAAACGGTCATACACTTGCGCTGGTGTTAGATTCGATTGGGTTTCTTTATCAAGCATTACGGATTTTTTTTTCATGTTTCTTTTACAATTTTATTTGTTAGGGTTGATCGTTTTTTTGATATGTGAAAAGCATTTTTTGTAATTGTCAAAAATATTTTCTTGAGGGATTAACTTGGGAACCATTTCTACACTTTGCATCATGTATTTGGGCTGCTTCTTGAGCGCGACAAGGTAAATACTTTTGCCTTGCTCACTAAAATCAACAAGTATTTCCTCAAGAGCATAAAGGCCAGACTGGTCAATATAATTCATGGTTTCTAGCCGAAGAACAACAATTTTTGCAGCATCGGGAATTTTTTTGGCCAACTTTTGGAAACCGTCAGCAGATCCAAAAAATAATGGCCCCATGATCTGTTTGATGGCAATGTCAACAATTCCATCTCCATCAATATCAACAAACTCTTCTTCATCAAGTGATTTGTCTTGGGGCAAAGCCTTCAATACAGATTGACTTGCGGTAGCATCGCCGATTTTTTTCATAAACATCAGTGAAGCAATCACCAATCCTATACCAACAGCATAGACCAAATTCCAAAAGGTGGCCAATAGCATCACGGCGAGCATCACAATAACCTCTGAGCTAATCCCCAGTTTTCCTATTTTTACATCTTTGGGAAGAATCGGAATGGCTTTTAGACCTCTGTAGTCCATCACGCTGATCCCAACGGTAACCAATATTCCAGCCAGAACAGCTGCGGGAATGGTAGAGGCCACCGAACTGAATATCAGTAGAATGAGCAACAGTACCATACTGGAAATCATCCCCGATAGACGTGTCACTCCTCCAGAATTGATATTAACGACGGTTCGGATGGTAGCTCCCGCTCCGGGAAGACCACCAAACAAAGCCGATATACTGTTACCAATTCCCTGACCGATGAGTTCCTTGTTGGGCAAATGTCTGGTTTTGGTCATGTTGTCTGCCACGACACTGGTCAACAGTGAGTCAATGGCACCCAACATTGCCAGGGTCAGTGAGGTCAGTATGTAGGGTGTTAATTCCATAAGACTGATTTCAGTAAATATACCCCACTGCGGCATAGGAAAACCACTCGGTATAGCAGTTATGGGTCGATAGTCAGGCACAAAAAATACTGCAATTCCCGACATTACCAGCAAGGCCACCAAAGTACTAGGAATGGCAGTTGTGATCCTTTTAAAACCATAAATAATCAGGATTGTTCCCAATGCCAAGATAAGCTCAATCCAGTTTATTTTACCCAATGCAATAGGCAGAACTCTCAGAGAGCCTATCACTCCCGAAGCGTGTTTGGAGGCCAAAACTGCCGCCTCTTGCTGGATTTCAGTCTCAGAAATTTTTTCTCCTCTTGCTACTGTTTCTGAAAAATCTTCCAAAACCAGTAATCCTTCTTCGGCTTCGTCATCCAAAATTTTGGTTAATAAAGTTGCTTCAGCTTCAAGTTTAAAAGTCTCCACCAAGTTGATGTCCTCTTTGGGGTAATATCCCAAAACAGGTAAGGTTTGTGTAGTCAAAATAATCAAACCAATAGCCGTCATAAAACCAGAAACTACAGGATAAGGAATGTATCTAATGTATTTACCCAATCCCATAAAACCCAAACCAACCTGTAAGAGCCCAGAAAGCATAAAAACTCCAAGTATGATGGGCAGAGCCTTAGCCACATCACCATCGTTGGAGGCAATCAGCGAAGCGATTACCACCATACTGAGTGCCGTCATAGGAGCTGTAGGTCCTGAGATTTGCGTATTTGTACCTCCCAAAAGTGCTGCAAAGAAACTTAAGAAGATGGCACCATAAAGCCCTGCTGTTGGACCTAGGCCAGAAGATACCCCAAAGGCCAAAGCTAATGGCAATGCTATGATCCCAGCAGTTATTCCGCCAAAGACATCTCCTCTCAAATGTGAAAATAATTTGTTCATGATAAAAATTTAAAAAATTAAAAAGTAGGGCCGTACAAGAATATCCCCAAAGCCGAAAACTAAACCTGAAAGTGAGACTCGGGTGGAGGAAAGTCTTCTGTATTTAAAACTTCTTTAAAGTTATGTGCGATATAATCAGTAGTATTTGATTCGTTTGAAAAATAAATGGACTTTAAATCATTTAGAAGTATCTTAGATTCTTCCTCACTGTCCATTGAATTTTTATCCTCCTTTGAACTCTTGTCAATATCACTGTTAAGGGCTATTTTTTCTTTTAATTTCAACAAATCGGTAACCAAAAAGGCATTGGAGAGTTGACCTAATATCAAGGATACCAAAAGAAACCTGGTCGCTATATTCTTTAAGTTATTTTTTAGATCCACCTCAAATGATATTTTATACCCAACGATACAAAAATATATAAAAATTATGTTCTAAGTTAGAATTACTTTTGGATCCTTTAAAGGTTATTTTAAAATAACATCTCTGTGGATTAGATATAATAAGATTAGAGTCTCATTATTTATTTTTAATTGGCTCTAATACTATGCTGTCTTGGCCCTTTAAATTTAAATCGGGTATTCAGACTTTTTTATACCCCTTAAAAATTAAACTTGAGGAAAATTTCACTTCCACTTTTCTGGACTTCCACATCATTAGACGATCCCCTAAAATCATACGCATAGGCCAAAGACAAACCAAATTTGGTTTTAATAATGGCCATTACATTCATGTAACGCGTGCTTTTGTATCCTCCCCCAACTTCAAAGATTCCTTTAAAGTCATAAGTCCCTCCAAAGTGAATGGTATTCCCTATCCCTGGAATAATCTTACTACTGACAAAAGGATTGATTGATGAGTTGAATGCTCCAACATCAATTTTATATCCAGCCAAAAAGTAAGTGGAGGGTTTTTCATCACCGATAAAAGATTCGTTGTCGGTATATTTAATGGGATTTAAGAAATTAGGTATTGAAAAAGAAACGTAAAATTTTTGAGTTTTGTAGAGCGCTCCAAAACCAACTACTGGGTAGGTCTCTTTGGTGATGTCTGGAATGGCAGGGTTGGGAGTATTGGTCCAACGTTCAATGGCCTCCACGTCGGTGAACTTAGTGTGAGCACCTGCCTTGATCCCCAAATTCAATGTCTTTCCCCCTCCCAGCGTCAGTTGATAACTAGCATCAACAGCATAGAGCGTTCTTTCATCAATAAAAATTTTGTTGTTAATAATCGAAATTCCAAAAGCAAGATTTTTGTTTGGCTTACCACTGTAATAAAAATAATTCATTTTGGGAGCACCACTGACTCCCTGCCAAGTAGATCTAGTAGTAAAAGAAAGAACCCTGCCCTCTGAGCCAGCATAAGCGGGATTAAAAGCATTCATATTAAAACGCTCCATCAAAAGGTTTTCATTTACCTGGGCATTTATGATAACAGGTAATAAAATAGTTATAAATAATAACAGTCTTTTCATCTAATTAAATATATATAACCAACCCTCCTCAACTTGTGTTTCATCTCCCCTATCAATGACATACAAATATGGTCCGGTCGGTAGTGATTTTCCGTTTTTGTCAGTACCATCCCAATCATTTTTATATGACCAAGATTCATAAATAATTATTCCCGAGGGACTATAAACCTTAACATTAGCCGTTGGATATTTATCAATATTTACAATTCTCCAGTTGGACTCTTCACCAAGCTCATTTGGAGTTAATAATTCTGATACAAATATTGGAATAACTTCCTCCCCTGAACTGTTGCTAATTGGATCCTCTGGGAAGCCATCATTGTTGTCATCCTAATCAGCATTGTCTCCTATACCATCTCCATCTGTGTCTTTACTTTCATTCGGATCAGTGGGGAAATCATCAAATTCATCGATAACTC
>JAACDY010000099.1 GCA_009936675.1 Bacteroidota bacterium | reverse complement strand
GGTGAAATTGGTAGACACGCTAGATTTAGGATCTAGTGCTTCACGGCGTGGGGGTTCGAGTCCCTTCACCCGCACAAAAAAAACCTCTATTTTAAATAGAGGTTTTTTTATGAAAAATAAAATGGTGTTAATCGTGCTTCCTGAAGGTTATCATGGCCAAAGTGAATGCCAGTAGAATCTAGACGTTGTTTACCCGATTATGCTTTTATGATGATAATCTGGGCTTGAGCGTGGATGGCATTATTTTCTTTTGCGTGTTCCATAATATCTTTTCCTTCGTCGCAAATAGGTTCAACCAACATGGCTCCATGGGTTGCCAATAATAAAATCATTTCTGCCTTGTCGTGGATGGCAGCATGAATGATTAATGGTTTACCATTGATTTTCATTCTAGGGTTGATTTTGCCTGACTGAATCAGTTGATCTATATATTCATAGTTTTCTGTCTGAATGGCTGTTAGCGTCTTTTCTTCTGTGAAATTAAATTTTTCTTCTACAGTTTCAATAGATAAACT
Source organism: Bacteroidota bacterium (assembly GCA_009936675.1). GTDB lineage: Bacteria > Bacteroidota > Bacteroidia > Flavobacteriales > Flavobacteriaceae > UBA8316. The sequence continues at coordinate 7,792 of JAACDY010000099.1, read as the reverse complement.
GTCTTTAGAAATCAACACTTCTGTTGCGCTTAAAGTGGTTAGGGAAATTAAGAGTGAGGAGAATAAACACTTTTTCATTACAAATACATTTTATATTTGATACAAAGATATTCACCAAATGATAAAAATTATTCATTTCAATTACCCTAGTTATGTACAATATTAACATTATTGTTACAATTAACCTTTACAATGGTAAAATTAATGATTTTTAATATTTTTAATTAAAATAACCCTAATTTAAATCGTAAAAAATGTAATTATTTTACTAATTATCAATGATGGGTACTTTTTTTAATGAAATTAATCGATTCCAAATTGACTTATTTGGGAGAGAATGAATATTGAAGATTCTAAATAAAATGACTATTTAGAGCAAAAAAGATATTATAAATATAATTGCTGTCAGAACCCATTTCTGAATTTAAAAACAGCTCTGTACTACTTCAGAAGGAAAGTTTATCTGATTGATCTATTGACCTTAAAATAATCTAATTTAATGTCATCCAATCCATCTTTATCAAATGGATATTCCATTTGATCTTGAATGTTATAGAGAGAAATGAGAATAAACTCGCTGAGAATGATAACAAAATAAGTTAACCCAACTGGGTTTTCCAATCCGATCTTATTGATGATGGTAGGAGTATATATTACAGGAAACATATAAATAAAGATCAAACAATAAGCTTTCAAGCTGATAGGGGTTCTGTGGGTGTGTATGGCAATGAGATTTTCTTGTGATACAAGAACATCTCTAATAAATCGAAAAATCTTTTGTTTTACTCCCCCGGATAATTCCTCATTGTGTTTTTCAATGAACTGATAGATTAACTCTGTTTTGGCATCAATTTTATCGGTATTGTGATTGGGCTGAGAAAGGTGATCTAAAAAGGAGTTGGAAAGGTCATTTAAGATTTCTTTTATTTCTTTTTTGGCGTCGTCGGGAAGTTTAGCGGCGTTCATAAAAAAATAAGTTATCGTTTTGATGGCGCCCCTATGTAAACTCAAAAACTCCAATGCCTTTTCCCTTCGTTTGAATGCGCCTCTGATGGCAAAAACCAGTGGAAAAATGATTGCTATACTGATTAAGGTAAGGTCAATATTATAGATGATTTCAAAATTGTAGGCACAAAAAGGAACCAATAAGGAAAGCAATAGTGTTATTAGCGTTCGGTGGTTGATAATGGAAAGGTATTTTATCACAAATTTTTATTATTTTAGATAAAACTATTAACTATATTATGAATAAACAAATGTTTTTTTTTCGGCACTCTTATTTTTAAATTCTGTTGGTGCTCAGATTGAACAGAAATCAGATCTTTTATTTAAAAGTCAAGATCCCTTAAAAATCAAATTAAGTTATTCCAACAAAGAGATTCGCCTAGAAACCGATGATACGACATACATTAAAACCAATATGTCTTTTTGGTATGAAAACAAATGGAATGATCTTGAAGTTTCATTAAGAGCTAGGGGGAATTTCAGAAGATCCAAGTGTTATTTCCCACCCATCAAGATGAAAATCAAAAAATCTAAAGCGGAAGGCTCCTTATTTGAGGGGAATAAAAATCTAAAACTGGTTGTTCCTTGTTTACTTCAAGACGAAAAAAATGACAACATTGTTCAAGAGTTTATTGCCTACAAGCTTTATGAAAAGATATCTCCCTATCACTTTCAAACCCGTATGGTTGATATTGAGTTTTTAGAAATCAAAAAAAATAAGACGATAGTTCACAATCTCAAAGGATTCCTCATTGAGGACGATAAGCGTGTTGCCGACCGTTTTGAAGGAAAGTCTTTTGAAAGGTATATCCATCCCAAAGCCATGGATGAATTGACTTCTATTCAAAATACCATGTTCCAATTCATGATTGGAAACACCGACTTTTCTGTTGCCTATCAACACAATGGAAAATTACTTTACATTGATAAAAAAATCTATCCATTGCCTTATGATTTTGATTTGTGCGGTTTAGTAGATGCCAGTTATGCCATTGTGAACAGAAAACTCGGAATTAGTACTGTCAAGGATAGGCAATATCGAGGTTTTAAAAGAGATGAATCAGTGGTTCAGGAGGTACGGGATCAATTATTAAGTAAAAAGGCTCAATTTTTTCAAATCATAGATGATCAGGAATCCAGATTTGAATTGTCCTCCGAATTTGAAAGCACAAAGAATTATTTATCCAGCTTTTTTGAAATATTAGAGGACGATAGTGATTTTGATAAAAAGGTTATGAAAAATATGAGAACCAAGTAAACTTAGTTCATTCCTAAGGCTTCAATCATTTTATGAAAGATTTGATTGTTTTCATAAATCCCTGCTAAAAGTCATGAAAATTTTCCATAGCTAAACACTGGTACCATAGTGGCTGAATGCCCAACCGTATTAAAGCCAGTAACCATCTCAAAACCCTCGGTTTTACCCATGGTAATGGCCAACCCTCCTGTTTCGTGGTCGGCGGTTACGATTACCAAAGTGTTGGAATCATTTTTTGCATAATTCATTGCAACCTCAATGGTATTGTTGAACTCTATAAACTCTGAGGTAATGTAATCAATATCATTGGCATGGCCTCCCCAATCGATTTGTGAACCTTCCACCATAAGGAAAAAGGGTTCTTCTCGGCTGTCCAATTTTTCCAAAGTAGCCGTTAAGTAATCTGCCAATAACGGCTTTCTTCCTTCGATTATTGATGGAGGTTCGTCATCATAAGTGAACAAGCCTATTCTTTTGGCATCGGACTTTTTATAAGCTCTAAAGCTTTTGACGACATCCACCGTGTTCATCTCTTTGATAAGGTCTCTGCTATCTTTTCTTTCATTAAAATGTTTTTTTCCTCCACCTATAAAATAATCTACATCACTCTCACTCAGTTGAACGGCAATTTCTTCATATTTTTTTCGAGAATCGACATTGGCATAAAATGAGGCCGGGGTTGCATGGACGATACTAGAATTTGCAATCAGTCCAGTATTGTAGCCATTGTCTTCGCAAATTTCTAAGACGGATTCAAGTTTTTCATTTTTGGAATTTATTCCAAGAACATAATTATAGATTTTTTCACCACAAGCCATGGCAGTCCCTCCGGCAGCAGAATCTGTTACTAAATTATTTTTAGAATGGGTTTTGGAAAGCCCTATGACAGGAAAATCTTCCAAGACAGTTTGGTTGTTGTTGGCATACATTCCGGCGGATATCTGACTTAAGCCCATTCCGTCACCAATCATAAGAATGATGTTCAAGGGGCTGTCTGTTTGTTGAGCCTGGCCCATGGCCAGAGGAAATAACAAGGAGATTAATATTTTCTTCATAATTTATACTTGAAACGTAAATATAGATAAAATGGAAATCTAGTCAATGCTATGCCTTCTAATTATCTCAACTATGCGTTGACTGGCACCCTTTCCCGATAGGACATAATCTTTATTGACCTTACCCATTCGCTCAGCCAATTTTGTGTCATTCATCAATGCTAGATATATTTTTTTAAATTCATTTGGAGATTGCACACTATAAATCCCCCCTTTTTTTTCCAATAACACAGCTTCCTGAAACTTGCTGAAATACCTTCCCGTAATAACGGGAATCCTATAAGCTGCTGGTTCCAATGTATTGTGTAATCTGCCTTTCTTCATTCCTCCACCCACATAAGCAAACTTTGCATAGCGGTAAATCTTAGCCAGTTGACCGATGGTATCAATGATCAATACTTTTTTGTCTGCATCATTTTTCTCATCGAATTCACTCCACTTGGTATAGGGCAACTCAATCCGTTTGGACAAGTTATCAATGGATTGCTTAGAAATCTCGTGGGGGGCAATAATGATTTTAATGGGCGTGGGATTTTTCAAAAAATGATCCATCAATTCATAGTCTTCAGGCCAAGTGCTACCAGCGACAAAACATTCCTGATTTTCTCGAAACTTTTCAATAATCTCAAGCTTCTCATTTTTTTTGGCCAGATCATATACGCGATCCATACGGGTGTCTCCACTGATACTACCCTGATTGATACCCATTGAATTCAACAGTTTTTTTGATTCATCGTTTTGAACAAAAAAGTGTTTTACCCCATAGAGTATGTTCCTGTAGCCCTTCCCAATACTTTTAAAAAAAAATTGATTTGGTCTAAAAATACTTGAGACTGAATAAACGGGGATATTTCTTTTTGAGAGACCATTGAAATAGTTCGGCCAGAATTCATATTTTACAAAAATAGCCCGATGGATTTTACAAAAATCTAGGAATCGGTTGACGTTTTTGGTGGTGTCCCAGGGCAAATAACAAATACAGTCTGCGGCATCAAATTCTTTTTGAACCTCGTAACCTGAGGGTGAAAAAAAAGTAAGTAAAATTTTATGATTTGGAAAAGTCTTTTTATATTCCACAATCAATGGGCGCGCTTGTTCAAACTCACCTAATGAAGCTACATGAAACCAAACCCAACTGTCACGATCGACCCCCTTGGATTCTAAATGATCAAATACCAGTTTACGCCCTGATACAAAAAGTTGAAGTTTATTGGAGAACAAAGCCAAAAACTTCAATATGGGGTAGCTGAGGTTTAAAATCAGATTGTAAGTAATGCGAAACATCATGAAACCAAAAATAGTTTTTAATATCAATTGCGTAAAGCAGAATCCTTTTTTTAATTTTGTGATGTAATATAAATTATGAAGAAAATCGAAATGGTTGACCTCAAAGGTCAATACAATCACATCAAAGAGCAGGTCAACCAATCCGTCTTGGAAACCATCGAATCTACGATGTTTATCAATGGTCCCAAGGTTAAAAGTTTCCAAGATCATCTCGAAAAATATTTGGATGTAAAGCATGTCATTCCTTGTGCCAATGGAACGGATGCTCTTCAGATTGCTCTAATGGGCTTGGGTTTGAAACCAGGAGACGAAGTCATCACAGCCGATTTTACCTTCGCAGCCACTGTTGAAGTGATTTCCCTTTTGGGCTTGACCCCCGTTTTGGTTGATGTAGACCCCAAGACATTCAATATCGATCTTCCTGCTATAGAAAAAGTAATTGGCCCCAAAACAAAAGCCATTATTCCTGTTCATTTGTTTGGTCAAGCCGCTGACATGGAGGAAATTTTAGCCTTGGCCAATAAGTATAATCTTTATGTTGTTGAGGACAACGCACAATCTATAGGAGCGAATTATACGTTTTCTGATGGTAGTAAAAAGAAAACAGGAACTTTGGGTCATGTTGGAACAACTTCATTTTTTCCCTCAAAGAATTTGGGAGCATATGGAGATGGCGGCGCTATTTTTACTAATGACGATCAACTGGCACATACCATTAGGGGAATGGTCAATCATGGAATGTATATCAGATATCAGCATGATGTAGTGGGTGTGAATTCACGGCTGGACTCCGTACAAGCAGCCATACTCGATATCAAATTAAATTATCTTGACTTTTACAATGAATCCAGAAAGGCCTCTGCTCTAAAATACAACCAACGTTTGGCTGATCACCCCAATTTGATCACCCCTTTTAGAAAAGGAGATTGTGACACTCATGTTTATCACCAATATACCCTAAAAGTAATTGATGGAGATAGAGATGGACTCGTCCAACACCTCAATGAAAAAGGGATTCCCTGTGGTGTTTACTATCCCATTCCTTTGCATTTACAAAAGGCCTATACCATTGATCACTACAATGCCGATGATTTTAAAGTAACACTAGAAATTGTCAATCAGGTCATTTCTTTGCCTATGCACACAGAATTGACTGACGACCAAATCGATTTTATTACCGATACGGTCAAGTCATTTTTGGGATAATTGTCTAAATTTCCGCACCAGAAACCGATACTTCCGCAGAAATTTTACGAACCAAACCCTGTAAGACTTTTCCGGGGCCCACTTCGATATAGTTTGTGATTCCCGCCTCTATCATAGCATTAACACTTTGTGTCCACCTGACAGGAGCTGTCAATTGAGCGATTAAATTTTTCTGAATTTCTTCAGGATCACTAACCGCTGTGGCAGTGGTATTTTGGTAAATAGGACACAAAGGAGCAGAGAAATTTGTGGAATCAATGGCATTGGCGAGTTCAGTCCTAGCAGGCTCCATTAATGGAGAGTGAAACGCACCACCTACAGGCAAAACCAAAGCCCTTCTGGCTCCTGCAGCTTTTAAATCTTCACAAGCCGATGTTATGGCATCTAAACTACCTGAAATGACCAGTTGTCCGGGGCAATTGTAGTTGGCAGCCACCACCACTCCAGCAGTTTGTTGGCATATTTCTTCCACTTTATTGTCTTCCAATCCTAAGACAGCAGCCATCGTTCCTTCACTGAGATTACAGGCTTTTTGCATGGCTTCTGCTCTTTGTGAAACCAATTTCAATCCCGATTCAAAATCAATGGCATCGGCTGCGGTTAGTGCTGAAAATTCTCCCAATGAGTGCCCAGCTAATGCATCGGGCTGAAAATCACTACCCATTACTTTTGCTGTGACAACAGAATGAAGATAAATAGCAGGTTGGGTTACTCTGGTTTGCTGAAGATCCTCTTTGGTTCCTTCAAGTAGGATGGTCGAAAGGTCAAACCCCAATATTTCATCTGAGGCTTGAAACATCTCTTTGGCCATTTCGAATCGATCAAAAAGGTCTTTTCCCATACCGGGAAACTGAGAACCTTGTCCAGGAAATAGGTATGCTTTCATAAAGGAATTATTTTTTAGTATAGGTTATAAAAGAATATTCAAAATCGGGATGAACCATGCGTTGTTCTTTTTCAATGGACCATTCTTTTAAATTGATTTTTGGAAAAAACACATCTCCTTCAAATTGGGAGTGAATTTCTGTTAACTCAATCACATCGGCCAATCCAATTGCTTGCTCATAAATCTGTCCACCACCAATCACAAATGGTTGCTCATCGTCTTTGGCACATTCAAGTGCATCCTTAACGCTGTGACAAACGGTAATTCCCTCTTTGGAATAATTTTGGTTTCGGGTAACCACTATATTATGACGGTTGGGCAATGCTTTGGGTAAGGATTCAAAAGTTTTCCTTCCCATTATAATGGCATGGCCAGTTGTCAGGCGTTTAAACCGTTTGAGATCCTCTGGTAAATGCCAAATCAATTGATTGTCTTTTCCCAAAACCCTGTTCTGATCAATGGCAGCAATAAGTGTAACTTTAGAAACTTTTGATGACTCATTCTCTGTTGAAACACCAGTTGATGTAGCATCTTTCATACCTTCAGAATTCATAAGATTAATGGGAGAATTGTTTTGATTTTGGACTTAAAAAGGAAATAATTGTCAAAATATATTGAAATAGACTAATTTTGATGTAAATGTACGTTTTCTTATTTATTTATGACCTTTGATAACGAATTCCCAGCTCTGAAATCAAGTACATATTTTAATACTGCATATGTGGGACTGATGTCTCGGTCATTGCATCAATTCAGATCAAATTTTGAAAAAAATTATTTGCTCAATGCTGATCAATACAAAATCGATGCATATGATCGTTTGGATCAGACTCATGCTGCTATTGCAGCTTTCATCGGTTCCAAAAAAGAGCAAACCTATTTCGTTTCTAATTTCTCAGCAGGCATAAGATTTGTTTTGGATAGCTTTCCCAAGGGAAGTAATGTATTATACCTAAAAGATGATTATCATTCATTGGTTGACGCCCTTGAGGAACGAGATTTCAATCATTTTGGTCTTAGTATCGAGGAGCGCTTGGAAGAAAATATTGAACAGGCTTTAACTCAAAATAATTTTCATGCTTTGGTGATCAGTAT
>JAACDY010000098.1 GCA_009936675.1 Bacteroidota bacterium | reverse complement strand
TTCTTGCGATTGAAGTGCTAATAAAAGCTCCAGTTCTTCTCTCTTAATGCTTCTTCCCGTTAATCTTTTGAAGGCATCTGAAATTCCTGTTTTGGAATCGGTAAATGACAGCATATTATATCCCAAAACACGAGAGGCTTCTATGTAAGTGGGATCGTTCATCAATACCAAGGCTTGTAGTGGGGTGTTTGTTTCTTGTCTGCGAACAGAACAAAAAGATCGACCTGGGGTGTCGAAGGTAGCGATCGTAGGATGGGGGACAGAACGTTTCCAAAGGGTGTACATGCTCCTACGGTAGAGTTTTTCTCCTTTATCCGCTTGGTATGATGCCCCATTGATTTTCCACAAGCCTTTGGGTTGATAGGGCTTGACACTCTTTCCGCCTATGTTTTTATTCAAAAGCCCCGATGCGGCCAGTACATTGTCTCGTAGCATTTCACCCGTTAATCTTTTTGAGGGCCCACGGGCCAAAAGTCGGTTCGCCTTATCGTATTCCAAAAGCTCCTTATTGGTCAAAGACGATTGCTGATAGGTATTCGACATGACCATTAATTTGAGTAAGTTTTTCACGTTCCAGCCCGATTCCATGAACGCGATGGCCAACCAATCCAATAGTTTGGGATGACTGGGCATTTCTCCTTGGTTGCCAAAGTCTTCCAAGGTTTTTACGATCCCCGTTCCAAAGATATTTTTCCAATAACGATTGACCGCCACGCGGGCAGTCAGGGGATTGGCTCTATGAGTCACCCATTTGGCCAATCCCAGCCTGTTTTTTTCAAGACTATCTGGGAAAGCGAGTATTTTTTCTGGTGTGTTGGGATATACTTTTTCACCGTATTGATCATATTGCCCTCGCTTTAGCAAGAATGTTTCACGGGGTTCATTCATTTCCCTCATGACCATAATTTCCTTAATCTGTTCTAAGCTGTCCACTTGGATTTTTCTTTTGTCCGCCAGTTCTGCCAGTGATGATTGATAGGTTTTGGAATGGTTACTGATATAATATGCCTTGAGCATGTTTTTTTCACCTAGGGTCAATGTTTCGGCCGATTTATTGACGATTTTTTGAAATTTTTCAGCCTTTGAAATTTGAAGGACTTCTAGGGCAGTGAGTTCTTTACTAAAGACCAAGATGTCGTCTACGACTGCTCCTCCAATCCCTTTGCCACGCCATCGCGCACCGATTTGTAAACCAGGTTCAACGGACTGATTGTAAATGATGTCCTTATACAAATTGTCAACTTTGATGTTGGTTTCTAGTTCTTCTCCCTCCAGATAAATTTTCAAACCTTTGGCTTTGCTAGAACCGTCGTATGTCATGGTAAGCTGTACCCACTGATCTTTGGGAACCTCTTGAGTACTTAATTCTACAATGGCATTATCGGGCCAGACATGTGCCAACATGGCTTCAAGTTTATTGTCTTTGAGTGCCAAATGGAAACCGCGGTAACTGTATATCCGTGTTCCAATATTTTTATGGAAAATGACACCATTTTTTAATTCTTTTGGAATTTTTATACGAACACCAATGCTAAAAGTTTGATTTCTTTTGAACACTCCTATACGATCCAGATCTAGCCACGCATCACCATCAAATTCAAGTCCCATATCCGAATACCCTTCTACAATTTTAGGAGATTGTTTTGGCGAATGTTGCCTTTTCATCTTTCCTTTTTGGGAGGGATTGATGGTGTTGTTCAAGCTGCCATTGACAAAATTGACTTTGGCGATGAGCTTACTCGGAGAAGCTTTTGCTTTGAGCTTTTGATAACTTTCTCTTTCGATCCATTGGTCTGCATTTTGGGATTCGGAGGTAATGACTTGCTCAATATCCTTTTGCTTATTTTCAACCAGCCCATTGACATAGGCCATGAATTTTTCCTGTTCTTGGGTGGGGAGTAACATGTTGGGGACGGGCATAGATGAATCAAAAGAAATTTGACCAGATTCATTTACGTTGTTGAAGAAGCTGTACATTTCGTAATAATTCTTCTGAGATACAGGGTCGTACTTATGATCATGACATTTCGCACATGCTATGGTTAACCCTAACAGTCCCTCACCTACAATATTGGTTCGGTCAGCTACATACTCTGAGCGAAATTCCTCATCGATGATCCCTCCTTCTTGATTTTGGGGATGTAGTCGATTGAAGGTAGTTGCTAAAATTTCTTGTTTACTGGGATTTTTCATCATATCCCCCGCCAATTGCCAACGAATAAATTGGTCATAAGGCATATTTTGTTCAAAGGACTTGATGACCCAATCACGATAGGGGGAAACATCACGGTAGCGATCTACGGTATAGCCATGGGTATCGGCATAACGGGAAAGATCCATCCAATCCAAGGTCATTTGCTCGGCATAGTGAGGTGAAGCCAACAAACGGTCAACTTGTTTTTCATATGCGTTGGCTAGGGTGTCGTTTGTAAAACTTTCTATTTCCTCTGGAGAAGGAGGAAGGCCTGTTAAGTCAAAACTTAACCTCCTCAACAATATCTCTTTATCCGCTTTTGGGTTGGGTTGAAGGTTTTCAGTTTCCAATCGAGCCAATATGAAATTGTCGATGGGGTTGGCTGCTTTTTCCTTCAATTTTACAATGGGAATTTGTGGTTCTTGAGGGGCAATAAAAGCCCAATGATCTTTATATACTGCTCCTTGATCGATCCACTTGATCAACATTGCTTTTTCGTGAGCCGAAAGCTTTAGGTGGGATTCTGGTTCGGGCATCACAACATCAGGATCGTCAGATAAAATTCGGTCAACCAGTTGGCTTTGATATAAATTTCCCGGTTTTATGGCAAATTTTCCTGGAGAACTTTTTAATTCGGCAAAAGCTAGTTCAGGAAGATGTAATTGTAAAGCAGCCTTTACCTTTGCTTTATCAGGACC
>JAACDY010000097.1 GCA_009936675.1 Bacteroidota bacterium | reverse complement strand
AGTACTCGAGGCGGGACTTGAACCCGCACGACCGCAATGGTCATTGGATTTTAAGTCCAACGTGTCTACCAATTCCACCACTCGAGCTGAACTTAAATAAAAAAGAGCGAAAGACGGGATTTGAACCCGCGACCCTCACCTTGGCAAGGTGATGCTCTACCCCTGAGCTACTTTCGCATTACTATTTCAAACTCCTGAACTGACCCTCATCCGCCTCTGGCGGATAATGCTCTACCCCTGAGCTACCTTTACTTGTGGTGTGTAAAAATAGTAAAATCCGACATTCTTAATCAAATATTGTATTAACTTTCTTCTGATAAACCTAAAATCTTTTAACATGACCGAAAAAGAATTACGTTCAAAAGCTAAAGATATCGTGTCCTTTAAACGGCATCTTCTGACTTATTTACTGGTAATGACAGGGCTTTTTGCAATGGACTACTACGACAACGGCCATATAGAATGGGCTTATTATGCAGCAATGGGCTGGGGTGTAGGAATTCTCTCTCACTACGCCAGCATCAAAACTGGGGGAGTTTTCTCCGTTGAAAAAGAAATGGAACGATTACGGAAAAAGGGAAGTTAATTCGGCTATTGCTTTAATTGCCTTTTGATTTCATTGAGTTTCATCAAAGCCTCGATAGGCGTTAGGGTATCGATGTCCAAATCTTTGATTTCCTCTCGTAGGTTTTCTAGCAGGGGGTCATCCAAATTAAAAAAGCTCAATTGCATCTCGTCCTTGCCTACTTTCAGACTTTCGGCATTGGTTTCTACGGTATGCGATTTTTCCAGTCCTTTGAGTTTTTGGCTCGCCCTTCGGATCACAAACTCGGGCATTCCCGCCATTTTGGCCACATGGATTCCAAAACTGTGGGCACTCCCCCCCGGAACCAATTTGCGCAAAAACAAAACCTTATCCTCCAACTCCTTGACCGAAACATTAAAATTTTTGATCCTCGGAAAGTCATGGGTCATCTCATTCAACTCGTGATAGTGAGTAGCAAACAACACTTTGGCCTTGGCCGGATGTTCGTGTAAAAATTCGGCAATGGCCCATGCGATAGAGATACCGTCATAAGTACTGGTTCCCCTCCCGATTTCATCCAATAACACCAAACTATTTTCAGTAATATTATTCAAGATCGAAGCAGTTTCGTTCATCTCCACCATAAAGGTAGATTCCCCCATAGAGATGTTATCACTGGCTCCTACCCGGGTAAAGATCTTGTCCATCACCCCTGTTTTGAGGGAGGTAGCCGGGACAAAACTACCCATTTGCGCCATCAAAACCAGTAGGGCCGTTTGTCGCAGTATGGCCGACTTACCCGACATGTTGGGACCCGTGATCATGATGATTTGTTGGGTCTCAGGATCGAGTAATAAATCATTGGCAATAAAAGGGGTTCCTGCAGGCAATTGGTGTTCAATCACAGGGTGTCGACCCTCTTTGACCTCCAATACTGTATGATCCGAAAATTCCGGTCGGGTATAATTGTGCTTAATAGCCAGGGCGGCAAAACACCACAATACATCCAAACGAGCCACTTGGCGAGCATTTACTTTTAATGGCTCTATATGGGATTGTAATTCATTTAACAACTCCAGATACAAACGGTTTTCGATGGACTTGATCTTCTCCTCCGCCCCCAATATTTTGGTTTCGTATTCTTTTAATTCTTCCGTAATATACCGCTCTGCATTGACCAAGGTTTGCTTTCTGATCCAGTCTTCCGGCACCTTATCCTTATGGGTATTTCTGACCTCTATGTAGTAACCAAACACATTGTTAAAAGCAATTTTTAGAGAGGGGATCTGAGTGCGTTCACTCTCCCTTTCCAGCATTTGATCTAAATGATCTTTGCCCGAATGCAATAGATCCCTTAGTTCATCCAGTTCGCTATTGACCCCATCGGCGATGACTTCCCCTTTACTGAGCAAAACGGGTGCTTCTGACTTGAGGGTTGATTGAATCAAACTGATGATGGCTTTACCCTCCATAAAACCTTTGGCCCTTTCATTAAGCACCCTACTGGAGTGATCGAACAAAAAGGTCTTGATTTGATCGATTTCTTCCAATGAATTTGCCAATTGCACCAAAGCACGGGGACTGATTTTCTGAGTGGCTATTTTGGCGACAATCCTTTCAATATCAACCATAGCTTCCAGATGACGGGCAATTTGATCATAGGCATCGGTGTCATTTACCAAGGCGGCGACAAAATCCAAACGCTCTTCAATGACACTGAGATTCCTTTCTGGAAAAGCCAATCCGTGTTTAAGCATTCTGCCTCCCATGGCCGTAAGGGTTTGGTCCAAAACATTGATCAAGGCGACCCCGTTGGGACTGGTGGACTGGAACAATTCCAAATTCCGGATCGTAAAACGATCCATCCAGACATATTCCTCTTCAAATATTCTTCTGATGGAAGTGATGTGTGGAATTTGATTGTGATGCGCTTCTGAGAGGTAATGCAATATGGCACCCGCAGCAATCACCCCGGAATCCAAATTCTCTATACCAAAACCTTTCAGTCCTAAGGTCTTAAAATGAGCCGTCAAACGCTCCAAGGCATATGTCTTCTCAAAAATCCAATCCTCCAGATAAAAGACATTGAATTGTTCCCCCATCTGATCTGCAAATATCTTTTTGGAGGGTTTGGCCACCAGCACCTCAGATGGAGTAAAATTTTGCAACAACTGTTCGATTTGAACAGTATTTCCCTCAGAAACCCAATAATCGCCTGTAGAGATGTCCAAAAAAGAAATTCCTGTTTTGGTTTTCCCAAAAAATATTGCCGCTAGGAAGTTGTTTTTTTTCTGTTCTAATACTTCATCATTGAGGGATACTCCTGGAGTAACCAATTCAGTAACCCCTCTTTTGACGATTTTTTTGGTCATTTTTGGGTCTTCCAGTTGGTCGCATATCGCCACCCTACAGCCCGCCCGAACCAATTTGGGTAAATAAGTGTTCAGAGAATGGTGAGGAAATCCGGCCAGCTCGGTTTCGCTGGTACTTCCCGTCCCTCTTTTGGTCAAAATGATCCCCAATATCTTGGCGGCCCTCACCGCATCTTCTCCAAAGGTTTCATAAAAATCTCCCACCCTAAACAACAGCAAGGCATCAGGGTACTTTGCCTTGATCTGGTTGTACTGTTTCATTAAAGGGGTTTCTTTACTCGACTTGGCCACTTGTGGTTTAGGGTTTTTACGAATGTAATTATTAATAAATTCTTGCAAGAATTGGGTTTTAAAAATTTGTTAACAAGGGGGTACCGCTCATTATTTACTAATTTTATACCCATGCGAAAATTAAAAAACAACGAACTCAACCGCAAAACGGTAGCCAATTTTAAAGAGGCCCCCAAGACTCCTTTAATTTTGATCCTTGACGATGTTCGCAGTCTCAACAATATCGGTTCAGTATTCAGAACTGCTGATGCTTTTTTGATAAAAAAAATCTACCTCTGCGGGATTACGGCTACTCCTCCTCACAAAGACATCCACAAAACCGCTCTAGGTGCCACGGAATCTGTTGACTGGGAATATCGTTCGCAAGCAACAGCGATTGTAAAACAATTGCAAACAGATGGTGTAAAAGTCTATGCCATAGAACAAGCGGAAGAGGCTGTCTCTCTAGAAAAATTTACAGTCAAAACAAATGAAACCTTCGCCTTTGTTTTGGGCAACGAGGTCAAAGGCGTGTCTCAAACAACAGTCGACCTCTGCGATGGTGTGATTGAAATTCCACAAGAAGGCACCAAACATTCCCTAAACATCTCTGTTGCTTCGGGAGTGGTAATGTGGGATTTTTATCAGAAGTTTAAAACGCTTTGATGCGTTGGAGTAACATCTGATAGGCCCTTTCATCGTGGATAAAGTCCAAATCGGTCAAATCAATGCTATGGTAGGGAATTGACCATCGCTCTTTCCGATAATTTTGATAACCCTCCTCAATTTTTTCCAAATAATAAGGTGTGATTTTTTGTTCATAAATCCTCCCCCTACTTTTGATCTGTTTCATTAACTTTTCGATGGGTTGGTGGAGAAAAATCACCTTTTGCTTAAAGACTAATTGTGCGGATAAGCGCTCATAATTCGCCTTAAAATCTTGAAAATGCTTGGGAGAAAGATTGATTTTGGCAAAAACCAAAGATTTGAACAGGGAGTGATCGGCAACAGTCATTTTTAGGGCTGCGGATGCTTTAACAAAGTCGTCAAACTGACGAAAACGATCCTCCAAAAAATAATTTTCTAAGGGAAGGGCAAAACGATCGGGTTGATCGTAAAATTTTTCCAGAAAAGGATTTTTGCCGAAGTTTTCCAACAAGCTTGGGACTTTAAAATCTTGGGCGATTTTTTGAGCCAGTGAGGTTTTTCCCACACCGATATTGCCCTCAAAAACCAACAATTGATCCTCAAAAAAAAGATCCTGAGACCAACGGGAAAGAGGGAGTTGAGTCGGATGGGAAGTATCCCTACAAAAATTTAACAAATGGGTCATGTCCTTGCCCAATCTCGGGTGAACAAAATCGGGTGCAATTTCACACATTGGGTGTAAGATGAAGTTCCTCAATTCCAAGCGAGGATGAGGCAAAATCAGGTCATCATTGTCAATGACTTGATCCTCAAAAAACAACAAATCCAAGTCGATATTTCGGGAGCTATAGCCTGAATCTGTGGTTCTTAACCTTCCCATTTTCCGTTCAATCTTCAACAACTTTTGCAGTAGCTCGGCTGGCGAAAAGTCGGTCTGAATTCCAATACAAGCGTTGAAAAAATCAGGGCCTTCAAAACCCCAAGACGGGGTCTCATAAATAGACGATAAATCCGTAAGTATCCCAACTTGCTTTTGGATTTGAAGCACTGCGTCTTGCAAATTTTCAAGTTTTTGACCCTTATTGGATCCCAGTGAAATGTATGCTTTCTCCATTTGAATACTCCGTATAAATTTCGTGAATCAAATCCACAAACCCTATATTTGGATTAAAATAAAACGATATGAATTTCTTTAAAAGTTTTTTGGCTTCACTGTTGGGAACATTCATTGCGATGGGATTGGTAGCGCTTTTCTTTTTTATGGGCATAGCCGCCATTGCCACTTCTCTCAATTTTGAACAATCAAAGGGGACTTGGGTCAAAGAAAATAGTGTTTTGGATTTAAACCTCAATGCTGTGGTGACAGACAGGAGTCCCAGCTATAACCCACTAGAAGGCTTTTCAGATTTTGATTCTGGTGAAATAGGAATGGACGAAATCATTGGAAGTATCAAAAAAGCCAAAGAGGACGATAAGATCAAAGGAATTAAAATACACTCTGGCTTTATCGCCTCAGGTTGGGCACAAGCAAGAGAAATCAGAAATACACTAAAAGAATTCAAAACCTCTGGAAAATTCATCTATGCCTACGGTGATTATATGTCTCAAAAAGGCTACTATGTGAGTTCTGTAGCCGACAGCATATTTATGAACCCCATGGGTATGATGCAACTCAAAGGACTTTCCTCAGAGGTACTCTATTACGAAGATTTCCAAGACCAATACGGTGTCAAAATGGAAGTAATTCGCCATGGTAAATATAAAAGTGCGGTAGAACCCTACTTGCAAGATCATATGAGTGAGGAAAATCGCATCCAAATCCAAAGCCTATTGGATGCCGTTTGGGAAACCCTTAGAGATGAAGTCGCTCAAAGTCGTGGTATAGAACCCTACACCCTCGATGCACTGGCCGACGACCTAATTGTTACTGATGCCGAAGAAGCTTTGGCTCAAGGAATCATTGATGGATTGGTTTATGAAGATGATTTCGAAAACAAAATCAAAGTCGCATTGGAAATCGACCCTGAAGGTAGTTTGAAAGTCGTTGATCCTGGTGAATTAAACATTCAGATACAAGAGTATGACAAACAAATCTCTGACCGCATTGCAATCGTTTACGCTCAAGGTCCTATTCTCAATACCAAAGGATCGGAAGACATCATTGGAAAGGAGGCCGTAAACAAAGCCTTTAAAGAAATATTGGAAAGTAAAAAAATCAAGGCAGTAGTTCTGCGGGTTGACTCTCCAGGAGGGGATGCCTTGACTTCCGAAATCATACTCAATGCCTCCAGAACACTAAAAGGTGAAAAACCCTTGGTGGTTTCAATGGGTAACGTTGCTGCATCAGGAGGCTATTATATCTCTAGTTTGGCCGATAGAATTTTTGCCGACCCCATGACCATCACCGGATCCATTGGAGTATTAGCAGCGTTTCCCAACATAAGGGGGATGACCAACAAAATTGGAATCAATGCAGAACAAGTAACAACCCACAAAAATGCGATGGGATACAGTCTTTTCGAACCCCTCAGTGAAGGTTTTGAAAAAAGTACCATATCCGCTATAGAAAAAGTATATGATACCTTTAAGTCGAGAGTGGCTGAAGGAAGGTCAATGAGCATGGAAGCCGTCGAGGAGATTGCTCAAGGCAGGGTTTGGTCAGGGAAAGATGCCGTCAAAATAGGATTGGTAGATACATTGGGCGGACTACAAGAAGCCATTACCGCAGTCGCAAAATTGGCAGAAATAGACAAATACAATCTTGTGGAATATCCCAAATATGACAAAGATTTCGAAAGTATGTTGATGGATGCATTTTCTCAAGCCCAAACCAAATTATTACAACACCCCTTAAAAAAAATACGCCACCGAATTTATCGAACTTAGCCAGCTAGAGGGAATTCAAACCAGAATTCCTTATTCGATAAAAATGGAATAGATGAAACCTCAACAACGACAATTGGCAGCCAAGATCTATCTGTATCTCGCTGCTTTGTTCATTACCTCATTGGTAGTGTCCAATCTTATTTTTCAAAAGTTTTTTTATTGGTATCCCTTTGAAGGAGAAATTTTCGGCAGTCGGTTGTTTGAGCTCTCAGTGGGTATCTTACCCTATCCCCTCACCTTTTTGATTACCGATTTGATTTCGGAGATTTATGGAAAAAAAGCCGCCAACAGAGTGGTGACGGCGGGGATCTTTGCCTCTTTCTTTTCGATGGGGATATTGCTCTTGGCCGATGCCGTTCCTGCCATAGAAAATTCTCCCATCGATGATACTACTTTCAAAAAAGTTTTCTCCCTATCCCCTTTGGCGGTTTTGGCCTCTATGATCGCCTATCTTTTGGCACAATTCATAGACATTAGGATTTATCACTTTTGGAAAAAACTAACCAAGGGGAAAATGCTGTGGTTGAGAAACAATTTCTCAACTTTTGCTTCACAATTTCTGGACACCTTTTCGGTCATTTTACTCCTTTCGCTATTTGGGATCTTACCCTGGAATCTTTTCGTGGGACTGGTGTTGTCCGGTTTTGTTTTTAAAATCATCGTAGCCGCTTTAGACACCCCACTGTTGTATTTGTTTGTCTGGATGTTCAGAAAAAAATTCGATCTAAAAATGGGAGAAGAAATCAAGTTATAAAATGGAAAAAACAAACCTCACCCGAATCAATAAATACCTGAGTGAAATTGGCTTTTGTTCCCGTAGGGAAGCATACAAACTGATCGACGCTGGCAGAGTGATGGTCAATGGAAAAAAAGCCGAAATGGGAGTAAAAGTAAGTCCTGAGGACAAAATATCGGTCAATGGTGAAATGCTCAATTCACCCAAAAACAAACACGTCTATCTGGCCTTTAATAAACCCAAAGGAATTGTTTGTACTACCGATACCCGTGTTGAAAAAGACAACATCATTGATTACATCAACTACCCCAAAAGGATCTTTCCTGTAGGCCGACTGGACAAACCCAGTGAGGGGCTTATTTTTTTGACCAACGACGGGGAAATTGTCAACAAAATTCTCCGTGCTCGTAACCATCACGAAAAAGAATATGTTGTCACCGTAAATAAACCCATCACCATGGATTTTATTCATAAAATGGGCAATGGTGTTCCTGTTTTGGATACTGTTACCAAAAAGTGTTTTGTAAAACAAACCCATAAAAATCAATTCAGAATTATTTTAACTCAAGGCTTGAACCGACAAATCCGTAGGATGTGTGAGCACTTAAATTATCGGGTAACCGAACTCAAAAGGATACGGATCATGAATGTAAAACTGGATGTAAAAGTGGGAAAATGGCGCTATCTCAAGCCTGAAGAATTCAAAACACTGAATCAGCTTCTGAGTAAATCTTCAAAAACTGAAGTTTAATTAATACTAACCACTAAGCCCTCATTGGAGCGAACATTAAAAACCGTTTGATCTTCGAAGATCAGATATTGCCCTTTAATGCCTTTGAGTACTCCGGTATAGCTGCTTTCTTTTTCAAGGTTTAAGCTTTTAACCTTTTCAGGATATTGCAGAACTGGAAATTGTATTTCGGTCAACTGAGAATCTTTGGTGATATAAGGCTTTAGATCTTTGGGAAGTCCATCTATGGATTGGTTGATGGCTTGCTGCCATGACACCTCCTCATGATCGTTTTGCAACATTTTACGCCAATTGGTCTTATCGGAAAAATATTCTTTTAGACTCACCTCGGCCACTCCGGCCAGGTAGCGGTTGGGAACTTCCAAAATCGCGACGGCTTGGTGAGCACCTTGGTCAATCCACCTTGTGGGGATTTGACTTTTTCGAGTTACCCCCACCTTAAGGTGACTGCTCAAAGCCAAATAAACCGCATGGGGTTGCAGCTGTACCTTTTTTTCGTACTCCAAATCTCGATCTTCTTCTCCCAAATGTGCTTTGCTCAATTCTGGTCGCATGACCCAATCTCCTGCCGATGGGATTTCGAAAAAACAACTTTTACAAAAGCCCTGTCTGAAGATGGGCTTTGATGCATGGCAACTCAGACACTGAGTCCCCGTAAATTCCATCTTGATTTTCTGATCTAAAAATTGGTTCATTTCCAAAAAGTCATTTTCCAAATTGAGAAAATAGCGAATGGGGGCTCCCATTTCCGTAATCATTTTCTTTAGA
This sequence comes from Bacteroidota bacterium, assembly GCA_009936675.1. GTDB lineage: Bacteria > Bacteroidota > Bacteroidia > Flavobacteriales > Flavobacteriaceae > UBA8316. Next base: position 856 of record JAACDY010000097.1, on the reverse strand, counting down.
ACTCCTTTGAACATCTTTAAGCGAAAGTTTATATTTTTGTCTTAAAGATACACCTTCTTATGCCAATTCCCCTTTTCAATTCCGTTGCTTCTTGGTTTCTTAAAAAACGCATCCATCAGATGGAGCTGTTTATGAAATATCCCAATGAAGTTCAGCAGGAATTATTGCATGGTCTTTTGAATATAGCCTCGAAAACAGAAACTGGAAAAATAAACGATTTTGAGTCCATTAAAAATTATACCGACTTTAAGAACCGACTGCCCATAGTAGGCTACGAGGATATCGTTCCTGAAATTGAACGTTGCAGAAAAGGTGCGCACAATATTTTCTGGCCTACCCCCATAAAGTGGTTTGCTAAATCTAGTGGAACCACCAATGCCAAAAGTAAATACATTCCCATCAGTAATGAGTCATTAGAAGATTGTCATTACAAAGCGGGGAAAGACATGCTTTCGATTTATTACAACAATAATGAGGATGCGCAGATTTTGGCGGGTAAATGCCTGCGTTTGGGAGGGAGCAGTGAGTTGTATCAAAATACAAACAGTTATTTTGGGGATTTGTCAGCCATCATTATTGACAACCTTCCTTTTTGGGCAGAATTGGGCAGTACACCCAGTCAAAAAGTTTCCCTTATGTCGGAATGGGAAAGCAAAATGGAAGCCATCATTAACGAAACCTTAGAAGAAAAAGTCACCAGCCTGGCAGGTGTTCCCTCCTGGATGTTGGTATTGTTGCAAAATGTTTTGGAAAAAACACAAAAGGCAACCATTACAGAAGTATGGCCAATGGTAGAAGTTTACTTCCACGGAGGGGTTAGTTTCCATCCCTATCGCGAACAATTCAAAAAACTATT
>JAACDY010000096.1 GCA_009936675.1 Bacteroidota bacterium | reverse complement strand
GCCCTTTATCCTCATTACCTCTTTGTTTGCCCTATGGGGATTTGCCAACGCAGTAACAGATCCTATGGTCCAAGCTTTTAAAAAAGTACTTGAATTGTCCAATTCACAAGCAGCTTGGGTTCAAATGGCCTTTTATGGAGGGTATTTTTGCATGGCCCTGCCCGCAGCATTGTTTGTTAGAAAATATTCCTATAAAGTAGGGGTTCTTATTGGGTTGGCTCTCTATGCTGGGGGAGCACTACTATTCTACCCTGCCGCCATTACAGAACAGTTTTGGTTTTTCTGTTTGGGATTGTACATTCTGACCTTTGGATTGGCTTTTTTGGAAACGACAGCCAACCCCTATATTTTAGCCATGGGAGATAAATCTAATGCTACCCAAAGGCTCAATCTCGCTCAAGCCTTTAATCCCTTGGGGCTCATTCTTGGACTTCTCGTTGCTCAACAATTTGTATTAAAAAAAATTACAATCCGATAATATTGCCGATTTCAGCAACCTTGATGCAGCCAAAAAGGTAATGATCCGAACTGCCGATCTGATGGTCATTCGCGATCCATACGTTATTATGGGATTGGTTGTCATGGCAGTGTTTGTCTTGATCGTGGTCTCCAAAATGCCTCAGGCCAAAGACGATGGGGAGATGGCTCCTCTAAGTGCCACATTCAGTAGTCTTTTCCAAAATAAAAACTATCGCAATGGTGTCATCTCACAGATACTCTATGTAGGGGCACAAATCATGTGTTGGACCTATATATATCAATACGCAGAGGCCATTGGAATTTCGAGCGAAAATGCCGCCAATTATCAATTTATCTGCTTTGTTCTTTTCCTTATTGGTAGAGCCATTGGTACTTATATGCTGCGATTTATTAATTCAGGAAAACTCCTGTTCCAATTCTCAATTCTAGCGGGACTTTGTGCATTGGCAACTGTTTTTGTTGATGGAATTATTGGGCTTTATGCCTTGGTGGGCATCTCCTTTTTTATGTCCCTAATGTTCCCTACCATTTATGGAATTGCACTCGAAGATTTGGATGAAAAAGAATCTAAAATTGGAGCCGCTGGATTGGTCATGGCCATTGTCGGAGGTGCTCTCATGCCCAAATTACAAGGTATGATTATCGACTTGGGAGGAAATGGTGTTGATGACATTCAAATCATGGGCGTAACTGAAGTTAATTTTTCCTTCCTCCTCCCTCTGTTGTGTTTTTTATTCATTGCCTATTTTGGAAGGAATGTAGCAAATCAAGTCTGATATGAAAAGGTATTACATGGCATTGGACTTGATCAATGACCCCCTTTTGATAGACCAATATATTGAGTACCACAAAGCGGTTTGGCCAGAAATAATCGAGAGTATCAAAGAGAGTGGAATTCATGATATGCAAATTTTTAATGTCGCCGACCGACTTTTTATGATCATGGAGGTCAAAGAGGATTTCAGCTTTGAAAAGAAAAATAAAATGGATCGCCAGAATCCCTATGTCATCAAATGGGAAGAACTGATGTCCACCTATCAAAAAAAATTACCCATCGCTGAGCCAGGTGAAAAATGGCTTCTGATGGAAAAAGTTTTTGATCTTAAAATCCAATAAAAATGATTCGACTGACTGTTTTTTTATTATGTATGCTTTTTGTTGCCTGTAATTCATCAACTCATAAAGCAACAGAGGACAACTTGCCAAACATTCTCTTTTTGTTTGCAGATGATTATACTTTTGATGCCATTCACGCTTTGGGGAACGATGTCATCCAAACGCCCAATCTGGATCGATTGGTTCGCAATGGCACCCATTTTAGTCAAGCCTTTAATATGGGAGGATGGAATGGAGCTGTATGTGTAGCTTCCAGAGCGATGATTATCAGTGGTCAAAGTATTTGGAATGCCAAGACAACCAGCGATCAATGGCGCAATAAAAAAAACATTGAGGCTGCGGAGCAGAGTTGGGGAAAATTGCTAGAACAAAAAGGCTATCAAACCTACATGACTGGAAAATGGCATGTATCCATTGATCCCAATACGATTTTTCAAACCGTGCGTCATATCCGTCCCGGCATGCCCAGAGATTTTTTTAGAAAAGGAGACGAAAAAGGATATCATCGTCCTATCGAGGGGGAAGAAGACCAATGGAATCCTGCCGATTCCCTCAATGGTGGGTTCTGGCAAGGGGGAAAACATTGGAGTG
>JAACDY010000095.1 GCA_009936675.1 Bacteroidota bacterium | reverse complement strand
GGAGACAATTACAGAATTGGTATGGGAGGTGCTGCCGTTTCGTCGGCCAATACAGGAGCTTTTAGTAACGAAATTGAACTCAATGCAGTGCAACGTTCCAACCCTGAAATGCAAAAAAGAGTTGCCAACGCCATCCGGGCTTTGGTGGAAAGTTCCAAAAACCCTATCATTTCTATTCACGATCATGGAGCTGGTGGCCACCTGAATTGTCTTTCAGAATTAGTGGAAGACACTGGAGGTGAAATACACATCAACAAACTTCCCTTGGGCGACCCTACCCTATCGGCCAAGGAAATAATCGGAAACGAATCTCAGGAGCGCATGGGGCTGATTCTGTCTCAAAAGGATGCCCGTTTGCTGGAAACGATTGCCCAGCGTGAAAGAGCACCATTCTATATTGTTGGTAAGGTAACCGGCGATCAACACTTCTCTTTTGTCAATGAAGTTAATGGTGAAAAACCGATTGATCTGGCCATTGACGCCTTATTTGGAGACGCGCCCAAGACCACCCTTTTGGATGAAAAGAAAAAACTGAAGTATGAAAACCCTTCCTACAATTTCTCTCATCTTGAGTCTTATCTAAAAGATGTACTCCTTTTGGAAGCAGTGGCCTGCAAAGATTGGCTTACCAATAAGGTTGATCGATGTGTAACAGGTCGTGTGGCCCAGCAACAAACAGTGGGCGAATTACAATTGCCTTTAAGCAATTGTGGGGTGATGGCTTTGGACTACAATGGAAAACTCGGGGTGGCTAATGCCATAGGTCATGCTCCTGTGTTGGGACTGATTGATTCAGCCAAAGGAAGTATCAATGCCATTGCAGAATCATTGACCAATATTGTTTGGGCTCCCTTGTCAGAGGGATTAAAATCGGTCAGTCTATCTGCCAACTGGATGTGGCCTTGCAACAATCCTGGAGAAAATGATCGATTGTACGATGCGGTTAAAGCATGTTCCGATTTTGCCATTGATCTTGGAATTAATATACCTACCGGTAAGGATTCCTTATCGATGAAACAAAAATATAAGGAGGGTGATGTTTTGGCTCCAGGAACTGTCATCATTTCTTCTGCTGGACAATGTGAGGACATTAAAAAAGTCGTAACTCCTGTTTCCATTCCCAATAGAGGAAAGCTATTCTATATTAATTTATCCTCGCAAAAACATGTCTTGGGTGGATCCTCTTTGGGTCAAGTATTCAATAAAATAGGCTCTGAAGCACCTAGCATTGCTGATGTTGGTGTCTTTAAAAAGGCTTTCAATGTACTTCAAGAACTGATCTTGGATGAAAAAATCATATCTGGACACGATGTTTCATCTGGTGGATTGATTACTAGTTTACTGGAAATGTGCTTCCCTACCCAAGGTGTGGGAATGGAAATCGATTTGACATCATTGATAGAAAAGGATACTACTGCCCTGCTCTTTGCAGAAAACTCTGGCTTGGTTCTGCAAAGCGAAATGGATCTTACGGCCCATTTCAGTGCCCACGGTGTTGATTGTCATTCGATAGGATCAGTAACCACTTCAGGGAGACTCAACGCACAAAACAATGAAGATCAATTGGACTTGGATGTTGCCCAATATCGTGATGTATGGTTTTCTACCTCAGCAGCACTGGATGCAAATCAAAACAAATGTGCAGCAGAACGATTTGAAAACTACAAGTCAAACGCGTTAAAATTTAATTTCCCTTCATCTTTTAACGGCAAAATAACTCCTAACCATAACCCTAAAATCAAAGCGGCCATCATTAGAGAAAAAGGGAGTAATTCTGAAAGAGAAATGGCCTATGCCATGCACTCAGTTGGATTTGAGGTCTATGATATCCATATGACAGATCTGATTGAGGGTAGGAAAACACTGGAGGAATTTCAATTTATTGCAGCGGTAGGTGGTTTTTCTAACTCAGATGTATTGGGCTCTGCCAAAGGATGGGCTGGGGCTTTTCTCTACAACCCCAAAGCCAAGAAAAGTTTGGATGATTTTTTTGCTAGAGCCGACACCCTCTCATTAGGAGTGTGTAATGGATGTCAATTGTTTGTTGAATTGGGAATGATTACCCCTTCGCATGGTGAACTTCCAAAAATGCATCGCAATGATTCGGGCAAATTTGAATGTCAATTTACTGCCGTAAAAATTGGATCTTCTTCCTCTGTGATGTTAAAGGGATTGGAGAACACAAGTCTAGGAATTTGGGCCGCTCACGGTGAAGGGAAGTTTCACCTACCCATGGATGAGTCCCAATACCAAATCCCCGCAAAATACCACCAGACAGCCTATCCCGCCAATCCCAATGGTTCTGATTACAATGCTGCCATGCTGTGTAGTGAGGACGGAAGACACTTGGTAATGATGCCCCACTTGGAGCGTTCTACCTTTCCTTGGAATTGGGCGCATTATCCAAAAGATAGGAAGGATGAATTTTCTCCCTGGATCATCGCTTTTGAAAACGCAAAGCATTGGCTTGACCAAAATACTTAGTTCAAACAATAGTGTAACATTTAGAACCCATATAGGGAGTTAGCTCTTTCTTTTTGTTGTCTAAATCCAATCCTTGTTCTGTTCCATTACTCTACAATTTTGTCTTTAATGGCAAAGTGAATTTAATTTATTAAATTTCGTTACTTTAGGCGCAAAGTTAATCATGACACCTTCAAGGATTTTTGATATTTTAAGTATTCAGGTGAAAACCCATCCCCTTGACAAATGTCTAAGTGACAAGAGGAATGGGAAGTGGAAATCCCTCTCCACCCAAAAATATTATGAATCTGCCAACCTAATCAGTGCTGCCTTGATTGAAATGGGGGTGAGACCTCAAGATAAAATTGCGTTGATTTCAACCACCAATAGGTCAGAGTGGTCCATCATGGATATGGCCATTCTCCAAGTGGGTGCTGTTTCGGTTCCCCTCTATCCCAACATTAGCTCAAATGATTACAAATACATCCTCAACCATTCCGAGAGTGTGTTGTGTTTTGTTTCTGATCAGGAGATTTATGATAAAGTATTTTCAATAGAATCGGAGGTTAAAGGACTTAAAGACATCTATGCTTTTGACCAAATCGAAGGCTGTAAAAACTGGTTGGATTTGATAGAAGTTGGAAAAGAAGCCTGGAATGAAAAAAAGCTAGCGGAAGCCAAAACCAATGTTGAATCGGATTCCATTGCGACCATCATTTATACTTCTGGAACCACAGGGGTTCCCAAAGGAGTAATGCTCAGTCATGAAAATATTGTATCCAATGTGATCTCAGCTACAAGGAGGTTTCCTTTTGAAGACAGAAACCAGAAAGCATTGAGTTTCCTTCCCCTCTGTCATATTTTCGAAAGAACCTTTATCTATGGCTATCTGTACAACAGTATCTCCGTGTATTTTGCCGAATCTTTAGAGACGATCAGTGAAAATTTAAATGAGGTAAAGCCCAACTTTATGACCGCTGTTCCGAGATTACTGGAAAAGGTTTATGATAAAATTTACGCCAAGGGAAATGATTTGACAGGCTTGAAGAAAACCTTGTTTTATTGGGCGGTTGAAGTGGGGCTAAAGTATGACCCCAATCACCAATCCAACATATTATACAATATTAAGCATTGGATTGCCTATAAACTAATTTTGTCGAAATGGAAAAAGGCTTTGGGTGGAAATTTGGAAATCATCTGCTCGGGAAGCGCACCGCTTCAATCCCGATTGGCCAGGGTGTTTAGTGCCGCAGGTATGACCATTGCGGAGGCATATGGTTTGACAGAAACCTCCCCAGCAATTTCGGTAAATGATTTGAGAAACGGTGGTTTGAGAATAGGAACAGTAGGGAAAATAATTGATGGTATAGAAGTAGTTATTGCCGACGATGGAGAAATTCTCTGTAAAGGCCCCAATGTAATGAAAGGATACTTCAAAGACCCTGATCAAACCAACGCTGTAATGGAAGGAAATTATTTTAAAACGGGAGATATTGGTTCTCTCGACGAAGATGGTTTTCTAAAAATTACCGATCGAAAAAAACAGATGTTCAAAACCTCTGGAGGAAAATATATAGCACCTCAGGTGATCGAAAGCCAACTGAAACAATCCCTTTTGATCGAACAAATTATGGTGGTAGGAGAAGGGAAAAATAGGGCTTCGGCACTGATCCAACCTTGTTTTGAGCAAGCCAAAATCTGGCTTGACGAACAAGGAGTTTCTTGTAAGGATGATCCAGAATCGCTCTGTAAAAACGAGCTGTTATTTGAAAAAATCAACCATGAAATCAGAGTGCACGATCATAAGTTTGGAAAATGGGAACAGGTAAAGGAGATTCGATTGACGCCCGAAATATGGTCTATAGAGGCAGGACACCTTACCCCTACCATGAAGGTTAAACGAAAAATAGTACTGGAAAAATACCAATGCCTAGTAGATGAAATCTACTCCTAAATTTTTTTTGTATATTTTATTATGCATGCATAATATTTTTTATTAAATTTGTTTTGTTAAAGAGATCAATGAGAAAGAAAACAAT
>JAACDY010000094.1 GCA_009936675.1 Bacteroidota bacterium | reverse complement strand
TGACTTGGCCATCGGTATCAAATTTGGAAACTGCGGTCAAATCTGTGTTGCGGCCAACCGATTCTTCCTTCATGAAAACATTTACGACGACTTTCTAGAAGCCTATGTCGGTCGGGTAAAAAAACTCAAACTAGGTTTTGGAAAAGACAGCGATGCTGACATGGGGCCACTGGTCAATCGTCAGGGTCAAGAACGCATGATGCAAATCGTTGCCGATGCCACCGCCAAGGGTGCTAAAATCGAAACCGGAGGAAAAATCCCCGATGGCTCTCAAAAAGGATACTGGTTTGAACCCACTGTTCTCAGTAATGTCACCACCAATATGCTGGCCTACCAACAGGAAACTTTTGGACCCATCGCTCCCATTTTCAAGTTCAAAACAGAAGATGAAGTATTGGCTTTGGCCAATGATACGGAATATGGCTTGGCCTCCTATCTGTTTACTGAAGATGCTGAGCGGCAAGCCCGATTTGCCAACGAATTACAATTTGGCGAAGTGCAGATTAACGGCGTCAAATACGCCATCTACCTCCCCCACGGAGGCATCAAAAACAGCGGAATAGGCCACGACTGTTCGGCCTTGGCACTTGACGATTATCTCATCAAAAAAAGAGTTACTACAACCATTTAAATTACAAGAATTATGGAAATTTTATTGCCTTTTTTACTGGTCATCCTGGCGAGCTTTTTTCAAGGAAGTTTCGGTTTGGGAATGAAGTATATGGAACCCCTTAAGTGGGAAGCTTGGTGGATTGTTCACGTTACTATCGCCATGATTATTTTCCCCATTATCTGGGCTGTTTTTGCAGTTCCCCATCTTTTTCAGGTCATCGCAAACGCTCCATCCGAAGCTGTCTTTTTGGGTATGCTCTTCGGATTTCTATGGGGTGTAGGTGGAATACTCTTTGGTAAAAGTGTCCCCTATATCGGCCTATCACTGACCTATGGTATTGTTATGGGCTTGGCTGCATCAGTTGGGTCTATCATTCCCCTGTTGCAAGTAGAAGATGCCTTTGCCAATCCGGCTTCTTCTTATGTGATCATTGCTGTTGTCATCATGTTGGTGGGTGTTGCCCTTACCGCAAAGGCAGGAATTGAGAGAGACAAATTAATTGGAGATACCAATGACCCATCCAATATGAGTAAGGGCATATTGATCGCTGTCAGTTGCGGGGTGCTTTCTGCCCTCCTCAATGTGGGATTTGCCAACGCCACCCCCGTTGCCTTGGAAGCCGAAAAAATGGGCGCCATCACTCGAAACAGTAGTTTGGCCGCTTGGGTCGTTGTACTTTTGGGAGCCCTTATGATGAATTTTGGCTATGCAGTGGTTCTGTTGTTCAAAAACAATAGTTGGAATTCCTTCCAAGTTCCTTCATCGGGCAATGCCTATAAGTGGGCCATTCTGGCAGGGTTATTTTGGTTTGCCGCACTGGGCATCTACGGACAAGGTTCTGCCTTGATGGGTACTATGGGCCCCATCATTGGCTGGCCCATGCTGTTGGGATTGTCACTCATCATCAGTAATATATGGGCCGTGCGCTCTGGAGAATGGAAAGACGCCAAAAAACCCTTTCAACTGATGTTGGTCGGTTTGGCCATCATCATTTTGGCCAGTGGCTTGCTGGGCTATTCCAATACACTATCCTAATGATGGGGCAAATCATTTCCGGTTTTGGCGAACTTCTTTTGAGACTCAGTCCACAAGGACATGAAGACCTCATTGTCCAATCTAACGCTTTGGAAATGGGATTTGCTGGAGCCGAAGCCAATATATTGGCCGACCTTGCCCATTGGGGTCAGTCCACACAATTTATCACCGCTTTACCCGAAAATCCCTTGGGAAAAAAGGCCGTAATGTTCCTCAACCAAAACGGTGTAAGTACCCATAACACATTCATGGATGAGGGAAGAATGGGAAGCTATTATGTAGAACACGGCACAGCCATCAGAGCAACTCAGGTCACCTATGATCGGAAAGACTCCTCTTTTGCAAGGTGGAGTTTGGATGAAAAAGACTGGGAAAAGTTATTGGAAAACAGTTCCCATTTTGTGGTAACTGGCATCACTCCTGCCCTGTCAGAAAACTGTCAAAAATCTCTTTTAAACGGATTGAAAATGGCGCAAAAAACAAACTGTAAAGTGATTTTTGATCTCAATTTCAGACGCAGTCTTTGGTCGGCAACTTCTGCCAAAAAATCCTTTTCCCAAATTCTGCCCCATGTAGATATTTTATTGGGAAATCTGGGCGCTATCAACGATGTTTTTGATGCCCAAATAAAAAGCAAAAATGATTTTGAAGCTCTACAAGAAGCAACAGTAAAGGCCATTGATTTCGCTAGACAATTGGGATCGTTCCAAACCATTGCCATGACGATCAGGCAACAGATCAATGCCTCCGAAAACATATTGGGAGGAATGCTAAAAGAAGGAGACAAACTACGGTCAAGTCTATCGATTCCCACCACTATAAAAGACCGATTGGGAGGCGGAGATGCTTTTGCCGCCGGGATCCTCCTCGGTAAACTTTCCCATTGGGAAATGCAAAAAACCCTCGATTTTGCTACTGCTGCCTTTGCCACCACCCAAACCCTTAAAGGGGATATCAATTATCTGGACGTTAAAGAAATACTATCCGTTAGCGAAGGCAACCTAAAAGGCCACGTAAAAAGATAAAACATGACACGAGCCACCCTCTTAGAACAATTATTGGCGACCAAGATCATCGCCATCATTCGCTTGTCGGAATCCGAACCTATATTTGAATTGGCAAAGGCTCTCCATCGCGGTGGGGTCAAAGCCATAGAAGTGACCATGGGAACCCCCAATGCTTTGGCGGAAATCCACAAGTTGACCCAAATAGAAGGAGTCATTCCCGGAGTAGGTTCGGTCATCGATGCGAAAACTGCCAAAGCCGCCATTGAAGCTGGTGCCCAGTTTGTGGTTACACCGGTGAGCAAACCCGAAGTGATACAAATGGCACATCAATACGATAAGCCCATCCTTTCGGGAGCTATGACCCCTTCGGAAATTTTAGAAGCCTATGAGTGGGGCGCAGATGTGGTAAAGCTCTTCCCCGCCGCCAATTTTGGTTTGTCTTATTTCAAAGCCGTAAAGGCTCCCATGCCCCACCTGCCCATCATGCCTACCGGAGGCATTAATGTTGAAAATGCTGCCGAATGGATCGCCAACGGAGCAGTTTGTCTGGGCGTAGGAAGCAGCTTAATGGACAAAAAATTGATCGCAGAGAGAGATTTTGAAGGCATCACCGCCATTGCTCGAGCGATGACAGAGGCCATTAAATATTGAAGGAAATGGATGCTGAAAAGATTACAAATCCTTGTGTGGTTCTTTTGAAAAGCTTGTTGTTGGTTTTTCTACTGATCCCCTTGGGATGTGAAGCACCCAAAAAAAAATCCCCTAACGTTTTGCTCATCATGATCGATGACCTCAACGATTGCATTGAAACCCTCAAAGGGCATCCCCAAAGCCTCACCCCCAATATGAGTAAACTTGCCCAGTCAGGAGTTACTTTTCTCAATGCGCATACCAACGCTCCTATGTGTGGCCCCTCTCGTTCCAGTATGATGATGGGTGTTTACCCCCACCATTCACTGAATTTTTTTCAAGCCCCTTGGTTTAACAATACTGTTCTAAAAAATACCCGAACCCTATCAGAGCAGTTCAGAAAAGCAGGCTACCAAACCCTAGGAACGGGCAAAATACTCCACCACCTTAAAAAAGAAAATTGGGGTCATTACCAAAACCCGCCCGACTATGGTCCTATGGTTTGGGATGGTAAGAACCGCTTGGCGCATCCCGATGTTCCCCGACCATTCTATGACCTAGGTGCTATCGATGGTTCCCTGGGCCCTTTGGTCAATTTGGAGGGGGAAACGACGGCGACTGGCCAAGCCCTCCAGTGGATTTATGGATACAGAAAAGAGGGGATCATTCCCCTGCGATACATCAATGACGATGACCGTGATCCTACCCCAGATGAGATGAATCCCGCTTGGACCGCCAAAAAAATAAAATCCCTTGCAAGTCAAGACTTAGAAAAACCTTTTTTCTTGGCGGTGGGCTTTCTCAGACCTCATACGCCATTGATTGCTCCTCAAAAATATTTTGCCCGATTTCCACTCGATAAAATCCAAGTCACCTTAAAAAAAACAAATGACCAGCAAGATACCTTTCTGGAAGTTTCCTATGAAAAAAATCAGGTGTTCACCCTAGAGATGGGGGCGAAAATGTTCGATGAAATCACTGCCTCTTACGGCAGTGAAGAAGCCGGGTTAAAACGCTGGACACAGGCCTATCTTGCTTGTGTAGCCGCAGTGGATGAAAACGTAGGTCAGGTAATGGATGCACTCAATCAAACCCCACTCAAAGAC
>JAACDY010000008.1 GCA_009936675.1 Bacteroidota bacterium | reverse complement strand
AGGAGGAAAAAGAAAACGGAACCGACCCTAAAGATCCCGATACTGACGGTGATGGGGTTAACGATGGGGACGAAAAAGAAGACGGTACGGACCCTAAAGATCGCGATACCGATGATGATGGTATAATAGATGGAAAAGAAAAAGAAGATAAAACCGACCCTAAAGATTCTGATACCGATGGAGACGGAACCCCCGATGGAGAGGATGATTTCCCAAGAGATCCCGATGAAGATACCGATACCGACGGAAGTGGTACAGGAGACAATACCGATACCGACGATGACGACGATGGCATCCCCGATAAAGAAGAAATTAAAAATGGAACCGATCCTAAAAATCCCGACACGGACAACGATGGCATCCCCGATGGAGAGGAAATTGAAAATGGAACGGATCCCAAAAACCCGGATACAGATGGAGACGGGATCAATGACGGAGAGGAGAAACAAGATGGAACCAATCCACTCAATCCAGATTCAGACGGTGATGGATTGACCGATAAAGAAGAAATAGAGCAGGGAACGGATCCCAATGACCCCGATACTGATGATGACGGTTTGTTGGATGGGGAAGAAATAAAATTAGGGACAGATCCTCTTAAACCTGATACTGATGATGATCTAATAAGTGATTACGATGAGATTAAAACTTGGAACCCCAATCCCAAGAACCCGGATACCGATGGTGACAGTATATTGGATGGGGAAGAGATCGAAAATGGAACCAACCCAAATTTAGATGACACCAATATCGAAATATTTGTATCAGAAGTTATCACTCCCGGTTCATCCAACCGATTAGAATCCTACTGGACCATTATGAATATTGAAAAATACCCCAATGCCATAGTCGAGGTCTTCAATAGAAATGGTCAGAGGGTATTCTCAAAAACCAACTATCAAAACGATTGGCAGGGTGATTTCAGAGGAAGTAGACTTCCGGGAGGATCCTATTATTACAACATCTACATTCCTGACCAAAGCAGAATCATCAGTGGTTGGATCTTCCTGACTTATTGATCTAAAGCCGACACAGAAAGCCCCTCCGATATCTCTTTTTGAAGCTGATCCAAACGGGCTTTGTCAATAAAATTTCCATCTTTGATCACTGCATAAATATCCCTGGTACGAGCAATTTCCTCTAGCGGATTTTCATTAAGTAGAATTAGATCAGCGATATAATCTTTTTTTACCAGACCTAGAGAATCTTCCATTCTAAAATATTTGGCCGGCTGAAGGGTGGCAGTGGTCAGGGCTTGAAGTTCAGTCAAACCACTTTCTACCATCAATTCCAATTCATAATGAAGACTGAAACCCGGGGTTAAGTACCCCAATGGGGTGTCGGTTCCTGCCATCAGTGGAATTTCGGCTTTGGCCATTGCGCCAGTAGTTTTTTGAATCCAATCCGAAAAAGCTTTTTGGGCCTGATTGATTTTATCGTTTGATCCCAATAGACTTTTTTCCCATTGATCCCTGGTGGTCTTGGGCAGAAGTTCAAAGCTTTTGCGCCAGAAAGGTTCTCTGAAAATTTTATATATAGGCACCTTGTAAATGGATAAAGTAGGAACCTGATAAGAATTGTATTTTTTAATGGTATCCAAAATGTTTTGGTAAGTATAGGGGGCGATATGATCAACAGCAAATTGCTTTTGTGCTCTGTGAATATTAGCACGCAGTTGCCTGCCCGAAAGAAGGGATTTGTTATGCAACATATCTCTTCGCGCTAACAGCATGGAATCACTATTTTTTACCGCCTCCAACTCAAGATTTTTTATATGTTCCAAGCTGTTCAATCCAAGCGAAATGGCATGAGTAATTTCCATACTAAGTGGAACATGACCGGCCAGTCGAAGTTTTTCGCGGGCTGCTATAGCAGCAATCGCCTCAAACTGCTCAGGACTCAACATCTCATAAGCCTTAAGAAAATCCACTCCCTTAACCACCAGTTTTTCTGTTTCAGCAATACTCTCCCGAACATCTCTGGTCCGAATCGAAAGCTCTGGAAGTACCGATCCGTCGTATACATTAAAATTACCATCGATTAATGGCCCGGCAATTTTTACTCTTGGATGCGTTTTCGGATGCATTAATGCATTTTGTCGAATACTGTCCATATAGTGAAATGCTCCACCCGTATCTCGAACACTGGTGATACCGTTACTCAGAAACAACTCTGGCATGTGCAGCGCAAGTTGCTGATCAAAATAAAAGTGGACATGACTGTCCCACAAACCCGGAATTAAGTATTTATCTTTACCCTCAATGATTACGTTTTTTGGAGACAGCTTTAACTCTCCAACCTTACCGATCCTGAGAATTTTATTCCCTTTGACAACAACATTCACTCCTTTTTTTAGGCCCTCCAATGGATCAATCACATCAACGTTTTTAATGCAATAGGCACCTTCAAAATAGATTTCACTTCGACAAGACAACAGCAGTCCCATCATCAAGAATCCATAAAATGGGTACTTGGTTGAAATAATTCCTGAAATACACTGCAACATCTTACTAATTTTTTGAATTCAACAATAATACACTCAAATTTAACAATATCTTAATTTATTATTTTTTTCTGCCAACTTATGAAATTGGGTATTCTTTGATAAATCTCTAAATTGAGAAAAAATCAATCATCAAATACAATTTCCCATGCGGTTTCTTAAACTTGTATTTCTTCTTTCGGTTATTATGACTCATTGTTGTTGCAACCAAGAGGTCAAGGTCAGCGAAAGCTATGTTTTTTTTCAAAATCAAAAGGCAAAATGGATTCAAGACAAAAAAACCTTACCCCAATCCGATGCAGATTTTTTTCTGGACGACCCGGCTCCCCTATTCCGGAAAACCTTCTCTCTGAATGAACTTCCCAAAAAAGTAACCCTCTTCATAACCGCAGCCGGGTATTACAAAAGCACCATCAATACTTTTGAATTAGAAAACAATATTTTAGATCCCACTTGGACCGATTACAGCAAAAGGATCTACTACAAGGAAGACGACATCACCCAACAATTGACCCGAGGAATAAACTGCCTGGGGGTGACCGTGGGAAACGGTTTTTACAACCCACTTCCTTTAAAAATGTGGGGCAGAATCAACTTAAGGGAAAGGCTTTCGGTAGGTAAACCAAGATTTATTGCAAAAATTAGGATCACCTACCCAAATGATAAAACAGAGGAAATTGTTTCCGATAGCTCATGGAAATACGGCTATGGTCCCATCATTAAAAACAGCGTCTATCTGGGAACTCATTATGATGCAAATAATGAAATAAAAGCTTGGAGTCACGCAGATTTTGACGATACTCACTGGGATAATGCAATACCAGCCGATCCCCCCGGCGGAAAACTGCAAAAGGCTTTTTTTCCACCCATTAAAATCAATAAAAAAATTAATCCTCAAAAAATATACCCCACAAAAAACAGAAAATGGATCATAGATATGGGCGAAAATTTTACTGGCACATACTCCATCAAATTAAGCGGTCAAAAAGGAGACAAAATCACCTTCAGATTTGGAGAACGCATTTACCAAGATGGCACTTTGAATCCCATGACCTCTGTGATCGGTCAAATCAAAAAAAGAGGGATCGGTGGGCCAGGGGCTCCCGATGTGGCTTGGCAAACAGACAGCTATATCATAGGCAATAAAAGACCCACTTGGTTTAGACCGGAGTTTACCTACCATGCCTACCGCTACATGGAAATCGATGGATTAAAAGAAAAACCCAAAAAAGAAGATATCGTAGGACTTTCCATTCACACTTCAGTCGATCAAAAAAATCATTTCACCTCCTCCGCTCCCCTGTTAAATGAAATTCAAAAAACCATAAGAAGAACTTTTTTGGCCAATCTGGTAGGGTTACAGTCCGACTGCCCCGCTAGGGAAAAATTTGGATATGGCGGTGACCTCAATGCCACCAGCGCTTCTTTTATCTACAACTTCGACATGCATTCGTTTTACAAAAAAACCGTCTATGACTGGGTGGATGCCATCAATTACTCCACTTTTATTGACACCGCACCCAGTGTGGGTATTCAATATTGTGGCATCAGTTGGGAATCTGCTTTTTTGATCACCCAATATCAGTTATATCTCTTCTATAATGATCGAGACTTTATCAAAGAAATGTATGCCATTAATAAACAGTGGATGAACAAAGTAGCACGGATTCATCCCGAGGGAATCGTTCACAGTGGTTTGACCGACCACGAATCTTTAGCCCCAGTTCCTGTGGAATTGATCGGTACTTT
>JAACDY010000093.1 GCA_009936675.1 Bacteroidota bacterium | reverse complement strand
CTGTTCCCACATTAATCTTGTAGGCGCTCTGAATGGCTCCCCGCCTTTGATCTTTTATTTTCCAAGTCAATCGGGGGGATTCGACATCCAGTCCAATGGGATTGACCAAATACTCACTCTTCATATCATACAGCTTTATCTCCTTATTTTGCGAGTGAAGATTACACAATACCCCAAAAAACATGAGCGCAATTAGATTCGTCTTACTTATGACAATCCAATCCATCCCCTTGAATTCCTCTAAGGATTTAAGGATATTATTAATCAAATCTGTAGATAATTTTGTTTTCATTTGTACTGTCTATTTAAAAGGAAATTAAAATTCGTTAAGTTTATTTTTCGAAATTTACAAAATATTAAATGTTACAAAACCAAAATTCTAATTCATTGGAAGAATATCAACTCGCTCCCTTTATGATAGGAACCATGCGAATGGGACAGTGGGGGAGTAGAATGAAGGAGTCAGAAATCGAGGAATTTATAGAGGGTTGTATTGCTTTGGGTCTTATGGATTTTGACCATGCCGATATTTACGGCTCCTACACCACAGAGGCTGATTTTGGAGCAGTGCTGCGGAAAAGGCCAGATTTGAGAGATCAAATGAGAATCACTACTAAATGTGGTATCAAATTGGTTTCTGAAAATCGACCCGAAAATCGCATCAAATCATACGATCTGACCAAAGATCACATCAAACAATCAGTGGAAAATTCACTGCTTGCTCTCCACACCGATTATATCGATACGCTTTTATTGCACCGACCGGATTATTTATTGAACCCACATGAAATAGCAGCGTCTTTTACTGCCTTGAAAAAAGAGGGTAAAGTCAAATATTTTGGTGTCTCCAATTTTTCGGTTTCCCAATTCGATTTATTGCAAGAAGTTTTCCCACTCTGTACCCATCAAGTGGAGATATCATTACTGCATCGAGAGGCATTTGAAAACGGTATCTTGGATCAATGTCAAAAGTGGGGGATCAGACCGACGGCTTGGTCACCATTAGGGGGAGGTATACTACTGAGCCCGTCAGAGGATAGCAATATTTCTAAGGTACAAACTATCATTGCTGAGCTGGGTGAAACACACAACGCCCAACCGGATCAGGTTTTACTCGCTTGGTTGCGAAAACATCCCGCCGCCATTGTTCCGGTTTTGGGTTCTTCTCAACTTTCAAGGATTAAAAATGCAACGGACAGTTTAAAAATTAAACTTACCCATGAAGAGTGGTACATGCTTTGGCAAGCAGTAACAGGAACTGAAATAGCGTAAATCTCACCCTAACGATTTTAAACAAAAGATGGCGAAACCAATAGAAATAAGGTCAAGAGAAGCACAAGGGGCGGAGGTTTCTTGGTTTGCTCCCATATGTGATGGCGATGACCGCTATTTGGGGGAGCGGAACATGAGATATAAAAGCAACTGGGAAAACACCTCCAATATTTTACTCACTGCCGATAAGTTGGGCTACCGAAATATACTGTGTCCCTCTTCCTATCAAGTGGGGCAAGATACGCTTCCTTTTGTTTCGGCCGTATCGCCTCTGACTGATAACATCAATATATTGGCAGCCATTCGTTGTGGCGAGGTACATCCTCCCATGTTGGCTCGGACACTCTCCACCATTGACCA
Organism: Bacteroidota bacterium; assembly: GCA_009936675.1. Lineage (GTDB taxonomy): Bacteria > Bacteroidota > Bacteroidia > Flavobacteriales > Flavobacteriaceae > UBA8316. The sequence goes on along the minus strand of JAACDY010000093.1, from coordinate 15,101 downwards.
TATCCTCAAGGGTAGACTGACAGTGAACATTATCTCTTCCAACCTACCAGGAGAGGATCTTCCCTCTGAAGACCGATATCAACGTTCTAGAGAGGTCATAGAAATTTTGAAACAAGCGTGGACAAAAGAAGCAATCGATTTTAGGGGTCAATTTTATAAGTTTAAACTTCCAACCAATCCTGTTAAACCCTATCAAAATGGGGGGCCTTTACTCTATTTTGGTGGTTATTCTCCCCCAGCTGTTGACCTTTGTGCTCAGCATTGCGATGTCTACCTTATGTGGCCTGAAACAGAGGAGAATTTGAGACGCTTGATGGAAAATATGAGTCAGAAAGCTGCAAAATACAAGCGGAAGGTAGATTTCGGTCTTAGGGTGCATGTAGTGGTGCGAGAGACAGAAGAAGAAGCTTGCGAATATGCCGAAAGTATTATTTCAAAGCTCGATTTGGATACTGGTCAAGAGTTGAGAGAACGTGCTTTGGATGCACAATCCTATGGGGTCAGTCGACAAAAAGAAATGAGGGAGCAATCCTCTAGAGAGGGTTATGTCGAACCCCACTTGTGGACCGGAATTGGGAAGGCACGCTCTGGGTGTGGTGCGGCATTAGTGGGGAACCCCGATCAGATCGTTGAAAAACTAAACCGATATATGGACATGGGCATTCGTTCTTTTATTTTTTCGGGCTATCCGCATATTGATGAGTGCAATCGCTTTGCTGAACTGGTATTGCCCCGACTAAAAACTTTTTCTATGCCCCAACTTCAGGGAAAAACCTCTAAAAAAGTGCCACTGACCCCTTTGGCTGATGGAATTAGAGTATGATCAACCTTGTTTTTTTCTTAGAGGTACTTGATCGATGGTAGATTTACTCATTGTAGCGGCTTATTTCTTTCTCGTTATGCTTGTTGCCATTTCGGGAAGGCAAAAAAAGGAAGTGACCAGTGAGGAATACTTTTTGAGTTCCAGAAGTTTGCGATGGCCTTCTATTGCTTTCTCTACCATTGCAACCAACATCCAAGGATATCAATTTTTGGGCATGATGGGCTCTGCCTACCTCTATGGTTTGGCTCAAGCAAGTCTGGAGATCAATGCGGTACAGGGCATACTTTTGGCCTCTTTTATTTTCATTCCCTACTATCTCAAAGATAGGATCATTACGATCACTCAGTTCATCAAAAAACGTCTCGGAAAAAGAGTAGCGTTACTGTATTCATTGGCCAATATTTCATTGTTTTCGACCATTACTATTGGGGCAGCACTTTTCTGGGGAGCCTATGCTGCGGATGTTGTTTTTGGAGAGTATTTGTCAGTATTACACGAGGATCGTCTTATAAGAATCACCCTTTTGATTGTGATCCTCGGATTGTTTTCAGCCACCTATACTTATTTTGGGGGTTTGAGTGCTGTTGTTCGGACAGACATCATACAGTTTTTGGTACTGATTTCGGGAGGACTTGTGATCATGTTTATTGCGATTCACCACTTGGGAGGCTGGTCTGAGTTGTACAACAAAACCCCCCATTTGATGCATTTGCACCTTCCCTCGGATCATGAAAAGTTGCCTTGGACGCATATTTTCGGTCTTTTTTTGTTGAACATCAACTATTGGTGTGCCAATCAATCCATTGTTCAGCGGTCTCTGGCTGCCAAAAGCCTCAGACACGCTCAGATAGGTCTTATGGTGGGTGGACTGATGAAATATTTGATGGCTGTTATTATAGTAATACCCGGCATTGCTTTGGTGGGTATTTTGGGCGATAACGGACTGTCAGATCCCGATATGTCTTTCCCATACTTGGTTAACACCTATTTGCCATTGGGGGCAAAAGGTTTGGTATTGTGCGCCTTGTTTGCTTCACTAATGAGTACGGTAGATTCTACATTTAATTCCTTGGCCACATTGTGGTCCATTGACATATATAAAGAATACCTTCAAAAGGATGCAACTGATCTTCAAATGGTGAAAGCGGGCAGACGTGCAATTTTGTTCAGTTTTCTCACGGGTGTAACCGTGGGTATACTCCTGCTATATCTCAAGTTTTCTGATCCTAATGCAGCATTTATCCATACCCTTAACGAACTGCGCTATTATATCAATTGTGGAATTGTGGTGGTTATTTGTGCTGCAGTATTTTTGGTGGCTCCAAAACACAAAATATCATTTTATGCTTTCTTAGCAACCATTTTCTTTCAATTTATTTTCAAGTCCTTCTTTCCAGAAATGAATTATTTTGTCAGGGCCATGTGGATCATCTTGATTGGCTTTACTCTGATTTTTGTTTTTTCAAAAACACAGTTTAAAAACCCTAGGATCTTGTTTCAAACCGATTCAAAACCAATCCAAAGAATAGGTTTGGGAATGCTGATTTCATTGATTTTATTGCACATCATTTTTCATTGATGAAATCTTACGAGGGAGGTGTCTTTTTAAAAATATCTTTATATTGTAAAAAATGAAATCCATGACAGTATTGAAAAAATTATTTTGGTTAGGAACAGGACTGATTGCTTTACTATTGGTCAATTGTGAAAGCAATAAGGTTGCACAAAATTGGCATAAGGGGAATTTACATACCCACTCACTTTGGAGTGATGGAGATGATTTTCCCGAAATGATCATACAATGGTACAAAGACAACGATTATCAATTCATAGCACTGTCCGATCACAATACCATTGCGGATTCAGAATTCTGGTACGAAATAAAAGAGCGAGAACTGAAAAATAAAACTTTAGAACAATATCAAAACCGATTTGGAGATTGGGTTGAAACGAAAATAGATTCCACTAAAACACTGGTTCGCCTCAAAACCTTCGAGGAGTATCGATCCAAGTTGGAGGTATTGGATTCATTTTTGGTCATTAAATCTGAGGAGGTTACTTCATCTTTTGAGAACAAGCCCATTCATATCAATGTTACCAACATTCAAGAGAAAATAGACCCCATCCGTGGCAAATCGGTGTTGGAGGTGATGCAGAGAACCATAGACGCTGTCCATGAAGAACGAAAAAGGCTGAACATCCCCATGTTTGCCCACATCAACCATCCCAACTTTGGTTATGGAATCAGTACTGAGGATCTTAAACAATTGAATGGAGAACGTTTTTTTGAAGTTTACAATGGTCATCCTGCGGTAAACAATGAAGGAGACGACACCCATGTTGATACTGAAACCATGTGGGATTTAATCAATATTCATTACCACAAAGAGGGGAAACCACTGATGTTTGGAATTGCTACCGACGACAGCCATAACTATCATTCTTTTTCCTCCAATCGGAGTAATACAGGTCGAGGATGGGTGATGGTAAATTCAAAAAAACTAGATGCTGAGCATCTTATTTCGGCTATGGAAAGTGGAGCATTTTATGCTTCATCAGGCGTTTATCTAAAAAATGTATTTGCCAATCAGAATGAAATTGGAATCGCTGTGGATCCTGAGGCCGGAGTTCGTTACGAAATTATTTTTATTGGTTACCAAAAAGGAGCTGAGGAAGCGGTTGAATTAAAAAAAGTTCAAGGAACTACTGCATCTTATGCCTATCAGAAAGAAGATGTTTTTGTGAGGGTGAAAATCAATTCAGATGCCAAAAAAGACAACCCTATCATTGAAGGTGAAACCAAAAAAGCGTGGACACAACCCGTTTTGGTGCAATAGCTTGTTGAAAGGAGCCAGTTTTTGAGGATTCTAAATCAAAAGAATTTAAAACCTCCAACCCAATAACTCTTTATCTATCTAATTGAATAACTCTTCATGGAAAGCGTTGATCATATCAATATTAACGTTGACAAAAGCAACGATATTTGATTTGACAACGGCATCTATATCTAATGTGTCTTTGGATATAAATAGATTTTCTTTGTAATGAACATAGTAGTTCTTTTTGTCCTCTACTGCGGTGAGGAAGCCTCCAATGGAGATAGAATTGATCTTGTTGAGATTCAATAAGACTTCACTCAGTTTATCGTCTTTGATGTAGGCATTGTATCTGTAAAAGATTTGACCCAAGATGAAATCATTATTATCAGAAATAAACATGGCACAGTTTACTTTGTCATCATTGATAAAAAAAGAGAAGACAATTGTTTCCTGGCCGTCAATCATTTGAAAGTTAGCATCTATAGCAGAGCTTGATTCAAATCCTTTTAAAATTTTTTTTATGTAATCTTTCATTCTTTATATAATATTAAAAAGGATTGATTCTTTTAAGATACTTTTCCATACCTGCAGCAAATTTATCAGCTTTAACCACTGATCCATCTTTCATGTCCCCATCATTAAAAATCTCTCCATCAAGTGATTTAAAGTGATCGTATAGTTCAGTATGATTTTTAATTTTATCTACCAATGTTTTTTCGAGGTCTTCATTGCTGACATCTCTAACAGTGTAGTTTTTTGCAGCATTCAAAGCACTCTGAAGTTTATCGTCTAAATAGGCTCCATCTGGGTCATTTTCAAATGCTTCAAGTATAGCAATTTTTTCAGGGTTACTTTCGCCATCATCTCCATATAGATTTTTGAAAATTCCAACATGGTCGATTTTTTTTCAAGACGATGAAAGGATATGAAGTGTTTGAACCTTTTAATTCTACTCTCTGCAGTTTTTAAAACGTCATCCTTCATATTCTTAACCATGTTTAAGAAGAATTGCTTGGCCATGATCACTTCATTTTATCCGATGTTTTTTCCGTCGCAAACAGATCCGCCGGCTCCAAATAAGGAATTATATTTATTTAATTTTTCATAAAGGGCTGATTGTGCGAGCAACTGTTTTTGTTTGATGAGCTTTTTAGCTTCCTCGTCCGTTGTATTAGATAATTCTTCTTCCAAATTAGTTTTTTCCTCGTGTAATCTGAGGAGGCGAACGAAATCAACATGCTTTCCTCCAGAGTTTTTCACCATTTGCTCTACGGTCTCAAGCCTCTTTTTTTCACCTTCACTTATACCCGATCCTCCTTGGCCTACCTCTAGCCGTTTTGCAGCTTTGTCTTTCTTTCCAACAAAATATGCTTTAATTTTAAAATCACCAGCTTTTAACAAATTAACACCCTTGTGAATGAATGCAATTCCTGCATTAGCTCCAGGAAATGCCAAGCCAACTAATTGAGCAATTAACCAGGCAACTTCTACTCCGTCCTCAATCATTTTGTTGCCTACTCTTCTTCCATATTCACTTACTACTTCCTCCTCAGCGGGAGTCAAACTTTCAGCACCTGTTTTGATTTTATTAATTGCTTTCTGTGCCCTGCGGTCTCTGTATAAAGCAACACCTGCTGACAAAAGGGATAAACCATCACAAATTCCAGGCATTAGTCCAACCGTTTCCGGAGTATTAGTCATTTTTATTGCAAGTCCAGCGTAATTATGTATTGTGTTTAAACCTTCAACGGTTGCATCAGCATAATCTACAGGATCACTACTATCTGCCGCTTTAGCACCTGCTTGCATCAATTTGAATGTCTGCATCGCAAAACCTGCAGCCGAAGCAGCTAGATCTGTAGCCGCCATTGCATTTTGTGCTCCCGTTTCACCTCAAGGTGTTTTTGCATCCCAATCTCCAGTTTTTTTGTCTTCACCACCAACTATTGTGTCATTTCCTGCAGCTAAAAGTCCTGAACCAACACTAAAATCAACAATATCGTTTGTAGACTCAGCAACTCCAGCATCAATGTCTTTAAGTTCAGTAGGGTCACTCTCAGGATCAAGTTGGATTGATATTGAGTTTCTACTAGATGTATCTATAATGGATTGTCTTTGAGCCGTTTTCCCATTAGAATTTACCTGAGTAGAGGCTTTATTGCCCATTTAGTCGCTTCATTTTCGAGCGAATCGTTATCATTGATTTGAGCACCTCCAGCCAGTTGAGTGGTTGGCTTAACTCTTCCCTGTTTTTGTTGTACTACATGCCAGGCTTCGTGTGGAAGATGTTTTTCTTGACCAGATCCCAAATGAATTTCTGTTCCCTTAGCATAGGCATGCGCCTGTAATTGCTTAGGTTTATCTGAGTTTCGATGCACTTTTACGTCATCCATAGAATAGCCGGAGAGGTTTTCAATTCCCGATTTTAGATCATCAGGCAATCCAGTGGTGTTTTCTTTTCTTTGGAGGGGTTGATTTTGATAGATGAAGTTATCCGCAATGGCCTGTAACTGAGATGTCTCATTGACAACAGTACTACTATCTGCCTTTTCTTGAAGTTTTCTTTGGAATAAAACTTCAGGTCGGTTATCAACAATGTCAGGACTAGATGAATCTAAACCTTTTGTAGAGGACTTCTGGGTCAAAAACGCCTTTTTTTTGTAATCCTCCTCTTTATTTGAGTAAGTATTCATCTTTTTTCCAAACTTTCTTAAAACTACACATATTTTATTTTGTTACAAAGCTAAGCAACAAAACAATTATTAAAACTTATAAATATAATAGACAAATAAAATGATGCATGCCATTGTTTTGATCAACAAATGATGCTTGATTTTTTGGCACCTTAAGGGTTAATAAATTTCACAATAGGTTATTCATCTTTTTCAGCCTTGATTTTCATGCCTCATTCAATGATGTTTTTCTCCGTTTTTTCAGTCATATCTTGATGTAATCATCAACTAAGGCAAATACCACTTTAAACCATTCAAGATGGATGTGAGTTTTGTAGAGTCCATATTTTGTGCAAATTTTTGATCAAATTGATTTATTTATTTTCGATTTAATATTACTTTACAACAGTTTCCATTAATAAAAGCAGTAGAGTTTAAATTTTAAACGCGCCAAAATGCATTAATGGAATATTTTAAACGCAAAGAATCAATCGGGAATAAAAACAACCTTTTTCTCATTACATATTAACTCTGTTAAGGCATGAAAACACAGGAAACCAATGAGTATCGTTTGATTTAATTTTATTTATTCAACAATTTATTTAGAAAAATTTAACCATTTATGGAAAAAAGTGATAAAACTTTCAATCATGTAGACTACTTGTGGGATGAGGCCAAGGCCAGCGCATTAGGAGAGGATCAAGTAGCACTTTTCTTGTATCGTTCTAATATTCTCGGAGCCGATTTAAGAATAACAAACTATGGTGGAGGAAACACTAGTTGTAAAACCATTGAGAAAGACCCATTAACCAACGAGGAAGTTGAGGTCATGTGGGTAAAAGGTTCAGGTGGAGATATAGGAACGTTGACAAGAGCAGGGATTGCTGGTCTATACACGCAACGGCTGAGAAACCTAAAAAATGTATATGGAGGTTTGGAAGACGAAGACCGCATGGTAGGTCTCTTTAACCACTGCATATATGATTTGGACAGCAAAGCCCCTTCCATTGATACCCCCTTGCATGGTTTATTGCCCTTCAAGCATATTGATCACTTACACCCCGATGCATTGATTGCGGTTGCAGCAGCCAAAGACAGTGAAAAAGTAACCAAAGATATTTGGGGAGACACCATTGGTTGGGTTCCGTGGCAGCGTCCGGGATTTGATCTAGGACTCCAACTGGAGAAGTGCCTAAATGACAATCCGGGTATTAGGGGAATTGTACTGGGCAGTCATGGTTTATTTACCTGGGGTGAGACCTCATATGAATGTTATGTTAATAGTTTAGAGGTCATCGAAATGGCTTCAGAATATATTACCAAGAAAATTGAAGAAAAAGGAAGTGTCTTTGGAGGCCAAAAAATCGAAAGTCTGCCCAAGCAAAAGCGATTGGATAAAGCGGCTGAGTTAATGCCAGTATTGAGAGGATTATGTTCTTCAGAAAACAGAATGATCGGTCATTTTAGTGACTCAGATGTTGTGATGGATTATATTAACAGCAACGATTTGGAGCGATTGGCACCAATGGGAACCTCATGCCCGGATCACTTCTTACGAACAAAAATACAGCCTTTGGTATTGCCGCTGGATAGAGATGACGATATATCTAATATTGATACTGTTTTGGCCAAAATTCAGCCTGCTTTTGATGCATTCAGGGAAGACTATGCAGCATACTACCACAGTTGTAAAAAAGATAATACCCCTGCTCTTCGTGATGCCAATCCCGTGATTATCATTTACCCAGGTGTTGGGATGTTTAGCTTTGCAAAAAACAAACAAACTACGCGTGTAGCCAGTGAGTTTTACATCAACGCCATTAACGTAATGCGCGGAGCTGAGGCCATTACCGAGTACACTTCCCTTCCAAGACAAGAGGCTTTTGATATTGAATACTGGTTACTCGAGGAAGCCAAACTTCAACGAATGCCTAAAGAGCTCCCTTTGTCGAGAAAAGTGGCCTTGGTCACAGGAGCAGCTGGAGGGATTGGTAAGGCCATCGCTGATAAACTTGCCGCGGAAGGAGCAAATGTTGTTTTAACAGACATCAATGAGCAAAGTTTGATCGAAGCAAACGCCACCTATAAAAGAGACGTTTCTACCTATGCCGTTTGTGATGTAACCGATTCGAATTCCATTGCAGCAGCTTTCAAAGAGGCTTGTTTAGCCTTTGGTGGTGTTGATATTATTGTACACAGTGCTGGACTTGCCATTTCAAAACCATTGGAAGAAACAACCCAAAAAGATTGGAGTATTCTTCAGGACATACTGGTGAAAGGACAATTTGATTTGGCCAAGCAAGGTGTAGCAATCATGAGGAAGCAAAAACTTGGAGGCGATTACATTTCTATTGCCAGTAAAAATGGTTTGGTGTCTGGGCCCAACAATGTGGCTTATGGAACTGCCAAAGCTGCCCAACAACACATGTCAAGGTTATTGGCAGCTGAACTTGGAAAAGATCAAATCAGGGTGAATACTGTCAATCCAGACGGGGTTATTATTGGAAGTAAAATATGGGAAGGGGACTGGGCTGCCGGAAGAGCCAAAGCCTACGGAATTACAGTCGAAGAACTACCAGCCTTCTACGCTAAAAGAAATTTATTAAATAAAATTATCTATCCGAGTGACATTGCGAATGGTGTTTTTGCCTATGTGGGAGTCCTAGAAAAATCAACTGGAAATATCATTAACGTTGATGGCGGGATGGCAAATGCATTTGTCAGATAGTTTTAAATTAGAGCATATAACCATTTAGAATTCAATTTTTGAAAAGTATCTATGAGGCTTACAAAAAATCAAATAAGCGATCAAAACAAGTCAGGTCTTGATTCACACCAACACAGCTATGATTTTTTAACGGAAAAATTAACCAAAAATAATCATGATGTAAATCAGATTATTGAGAAAATCAGGGCCTTTCAGGTAGCCATTCCCAGTTGGGCACTTGGGGCGGGGGGTACGCGTTTTGGTCGTTTTTCTTTTTATGGGGAGCCTTCAAATCTTGAGCAAAAGATTGAAGATATTGGTGTGCTTCATTGTTTGACACAAACGGCTGGGGCAGTATCATTGCACATCCCCTGGGACATTCCATCCGATTACACTGCCATCAAACAAAAAGCAGCTGAACTCAACATAAAGTTTGATGCTGTCAACTCAAATACCTTTCAGGATCAAAAAGATGCGGAGAAGAGTTATAAATACGGCTCTTTGAGTAATGTTGATCAAGCGATAAGAGCACAAGCCATTCAACACAATATAGATGTTATTGGTATTGGAGATAAGTTGGGCTCCAAGGGTTTGACAGTGTGGCTGGCAGATGGCGCTTGTTTTCCCGGTCAAAACAATTTTCAAACAGCACTGCAAAATACCCAAGACAGTTTAATAGAGATTTACAAAATTCTCCCTTCAGATTGGAGTATGCTGATCGAATACAAGCCCTACGAACCCAATTTTTACAGTACCGTAATTCAAGATTGGGGAACTTCATTCATGCTGGCCAATGAATGTGGCGATAAGGCATATACGCTGGTTGATCTCGGGCATCATTTGCCCAATACCAACATAGAGCAAATCGTTTCTGTCTTAATGTTAAAGGGCAAATTGGGAGGCTTCCATTTTAATGATAGTAAATTCGGTGACGATGACTTGACTGTGGGAAGTATTAAACCTTATGCCTTGTTTTTGATTTTCAACGAATTGGTTTATGGTATGCAGAACAATCCACAGAATCCAGATTTGGCATGGATGATTGACGCCAGTCACAACATCAAAGACCCACTGGAGGACCTAATTCAGTCTTTGGAAGCCATTCAGGAAGCCTACGCAAAAGCTTTGCTTGTTGATCAAGAGGCCTTAAGGTCTGCACAACTAGAAAACGACGTTGTTGCTGGTCAAGAGATTCTGCAAGCAGCCTACAGAACAGATGTGCGTCCACTGATTGAAAAGGCGCGATTGCTTTCTGGCGGGGCACTGAATCCTATTGACGCCTATCGTAAGCTCAACATTAGAGGACAACTCATTAAAGAAAGGGGAAAAAATACCATAGCGACTGGTCTGTAAAGTATTGGGATGAAAAAAATAAAAGTAACTGCGGTTTTTGATATTGGCAAAACCAATAAGAAGTTTTTTTTATTTAATCAGAGTTTTAGAGAAGTACACAAAGAGTATATTCGTTTTGAGGAGGTAGAAGATGAAGACGGACATCCAACCGAAAATTTACTGGCTTTGCAAAAATGGCTTAAAGATGTTTTTCATTCTATTCTCGATGCCAATGAATACGATGTTAAAGCCATAAATTTTTCAACCTATGGAGCCAGTTTGGTTCATATAGATGAAAATGGTTATCCCCTAATACCATTCTACAACTATACCAAACCACTTCCCAAAGAAATAGTCCCTTTTTTTTTAAAACAATACGGTCCAAAAGAAGCTTTTCTCAAAGCCACTGGGTGTGTAGATTTGAGTATGCTCAATTCGGGACTTCAATTGTACTGGATCAAAAAAACCAGACCTGAATTATACGGTAAAATTAAGTATTCACTTCACCTTCCTCAATATTTGAGTTATGTGTTTGCAGGAATCCCCGTTAGTGAATATACCAGTATTGGATGCCATACAGCGCTTTGGGATTATGAAAAGAAAGATTATCACAACTGGGTTTATAATGAAGGTATTGACTTAAAATTACCACCTATTGTTCCAACAGAAACGATCATCGACACAAATTACAGGGGAAAGCCACTCAAAATAGGTGTTGGTATTCACGATAGTTCCTCTGCATTACTGCCCTATGTGCGGAGCCTAAAAAAGAAGTTTTTACTTATTTCTACTGGGACTTGGAGCATATCATTCAATCCATTCATAGAAAAGTCCATTTCAGACGACCTTTATGACAGCGCTTCCATTAATTATATGCGCATCAATGGAAAGGTGGTTAAGGCTTCCAGATTATTCTTGGGCAACGAATATAAATTGCAAGTTGAAAAGCTCAACAAACATTTTGATGTTTCCAATGATTATCACAAATCAGTAACTTTTAATCATGAGATATACCATAAGATAAATGATGATTTCAAGTACCATTTTAAATGGGAATCCCTCGAAGACGGTCATATGCCCAACCAAAGCAATTTGGATTTTGATGATTATGATCATGCCTATCATCAACTCATGGCAGAACTAGTATTGTTGCAAGTAAAGTCAGTAAAAAAAGCGATTGGAGACGATAAAATAGATAGGCTATACATAGATGGCGGTTTTAGCTATAATGATCTTTACGTCAAATTATTAACCTACCACTTTCCAGAAAAAAAGCTACGAACAACGGATGCCTCATTGGGTTCGGCTCTCGGAGCAGCAATTGTCATATCGGACACAAAACTAAATTCAAAATTTTTAAAAGAGAACTATGCCCTAAAAAAGCATGCTCCTTTGATTTTAAACTAATAAAGTCCCTTGGATGAAAAAATAAATGATTATGAAACAATTCGAAAACAATGGAGTTACTTCAAATGAAACAACAGTTGGGGAATTTGAAAGAAGTCCTGTTCCAAACTCAAAACTGAAAAATTGGAAGAGTTTTTTAGGAATGTATGCAGGAGAACACGCAGCAGGGACAGAGTTTATGATTGGCCCCCTTTTTCTCACAGCTGGTGTAAGTGCCTTTGATCTGATTTTTGGACTTCTCCTAGGAAATCTTCTAGCAGTTTTGAGTTGGCGTTTTCTAACGGCTGAAATAGCCGTTAAAAATCGACTTACGCTCTACTTTCAACTTGAAAAAATCTGTGGAAAGAAATTGGTTATTGGCTACAATTTGGCAAACGGAATATTATTCTGTTTTTTGGCTGGCTCCATGATTACGGTATCTGCAACAGCAGTAGGGATTCCCTTCGATATGCCCATGCCAAAGCTAACTGATACACTACCCAACGGAACAACTTGGATCGTTATTGTTCTCTTGATAGGTTTGCTTATTTCGGTGATCGCAGCAAAGGGGTACGATACTGTCGCAAAAGCTGCAAACTGGATGTCCCCAATTATTGTCATTGCCTTTTTGGCATGCGGAGTGGTTGCACTTGGACAATTGGGTGTTTCTAGCTTCTCCGATTTCTGCAATATTTGGGGGGAAGGTACAGAACCATTCCCCGGACAAATAAAATATACCTTTTGGCATGTCGCAATATGGTCATGGTTTGCCAATGCTGCAATGCATATTGGAATGTCTGATTTGTCAGTATTCCGATATGCCAAAGCGCCAAAAGCAGGATGGGCAACCGCAGCAGGAATGTATATAGGACACTATATGGCCTGGATTGCAGCAGCACTGCTGTATGCTGTTTACCTGAAATCTCCTGAAGCTCAAGCGATGTTAAACAATGGAGAAGCCCCTCCGGTAGCCCCAGGCCCATTAGCAAATAATGCCATTGGTGTATTTGGAATTATTGCGGTAGTACTTGCGGGGTGGACAACCGCTAACCCTACCATATACAGAGCCGGATTGGCCTTTCAAGCCCTACTTCCAAAACTATCTACAGCAAAGGTTACCATATTAGCAGGATCACTGGCTACCGTTGCAGGATTGTTTCCGGCTTTTGCCATGAAACTACTCGGTTTTGTTGCACTTTACGGCTTTATTTTGGCACCCTTTGGAGCCGTCATTGTATTTGAACACTTTTTCCATAAGCCCACTGGGATTGTAAAAAATTATGCTGAAAAAGCGAATTTATCCTTCAACAATTCGGTCTTCTTTGCTTGGCTGATAAGCTTTGGATTGTTCTACTTTATTTCAGTGCAATTTGATGTTTTTCTGTCATTTGTTACTTTACCAGCTTGGCTGTTGTGTGGAGTATTGTTTTTGGTATTGAGTAAGTATTCCCAGAAATAGAACTAAATCCCTCTGCCTTTAGTTTTTGGAGGATTCAGATATTTGATAACTAACGTGACCTGTAGAGCCCTTTCCCAAAGCTGTATGTTCCGCTTTAGGAAGTAAAGCACGATGTTGCTCAATCAATTCTTGATATTTTGGGTCTTTACTTTTATTGTCCCATTCATGAGGGTCAATGGAGTGGTCATAAAACTCCTCAGTTTCGTCATTATATCTAACATACCGATAATTTTCAGAAATGATTGCGTGATTACCGGGGCCAAAAGTTGTTCTGGCATGATGAGGCCATTTTTCTTCCTTCCCCTTTAGGATATTCATTAAAGAATGCCCCTCGTGTAGTTTATCAGGACTGATCTGAGCCAACTCCAGTAATGTTGGATAAATGTCTAGCAATTGAACGGGTTTTTTGCTGGTTCCCTTTGAGATATTTGGCCCCCAGAAAATAAGAGGTACTCTGGTTCCATCGTTCCAAAGGCTTCTTTTTGCATACCGTTTTTTTTCGCCCAAGTGAAATCCATGATCACTAAAAAGTACGATGTATGTATTTTTGGCATATTCACTATTTTCGAGTGCATCAAAAACACGACCTATTTGGGCATCTACAAAGCTCACGCACGCAAGATAGGACTGCACCAATGGTTTCCATTGTTGATTTTCGATGACCCATTCGTGTTTGGGAGAGACATGTCCTTCTCTTGTGATGTCTCTACCATATTTAGAAAGATCATCCAAGTCATTTGTTATTATTTTCGGTAGTTGAATGGAATCCAGAGGATATAGATCAAACCATTTTTTTGGTGCATACTGTGGGACATGAGGGCGATAAAAACCAACCCCCATCCAAAAGGGTGTAGCCATTTCGTTTTTCAGAATACTTTCTGCCCAAGTTGCCAGTTTATAATCTGGCATTAATGTATCATTTTTTGGAAAAATTCCCCAGTCCCACAATGAATGTCCTGGGAAATCAGTTATTTTTTCCTTAGGAAAAGGCCCAAAACCTCCATAATTCCCTCCATAATTGGGGACGTATTTTTCATTTATTCCCCTACCATTGTGAAATAATTTACCCACTCCAGTTACATAATATCCTTCATTTTGAAATCTCTGTGGCATCAATACATTCTTTTTTGCGATGGGAGAATGCTTAATGTCAGGATTCAAAAAATACAAACCGGTTGTACTTGGATAAAGAGATGTCATCAGACTTGATCTGCTTGGGGTGCATACGGGAGCCTGACAATGAGCATTGGTAAAAAGTATTCCTTCATTCGCTAATCGATCCATGTTTGGTGTTAGGGCTTGGGGATGCCCTTTTAATGGACCAATCCAATCATTTAAATCATCAACAGCGATCAGCAGTATGTTGGGTCTTTTATCGGAGCTAGGGTTGTTTTTTTTAGGATTAATTATGCAACCTAATGTCATAAAAGAAATACCTAAAAGGCAGTACATTATCTTTTTCATAACTAAGACATCTTCTTGTTTATGTAAGGTAAACTAAATTATTGATTACTGTAATTGGAATCTAATCATATACATCCTGAACCGTCCTTTACCATCTTGTGATTGTAACTTTGAGAACTGTTGTATTTCCAATCATGTTATTATGGGTTAGCTGTTGATTCTAAAGATTTTAGGTTTATGGGAGAGAAAGTGGCTGAAATGATTTTAAATAATAAAAAAGCACGTGTTAAAGTACCATTTGGATTGATTGAAAAGGAATTCTTTGTCTAAACTGTGGATAAAGACTAGGATTTAAGTAGAGCTGTGTTTAAATGGAAGCAAGTATTTTTTATTGAATTGTTACCCTTTATGTTGCCCTAAAAAGAAAAGAGGGAGCGTTAACTCCCTCATTTTCAGTGACCTCGGCAGGATTCAAACCTGCAACCTCTTGAGCCGTAAT